>NZ_QKOB01000009.1 GCF_003226535.1 Meiothermus sp. Pnk-1
CCCCCGCGTTTAGCGTCTGGCGTTTTGCGTATTGCGTAAGACGTACAACGTACGACGTATGACCTAAGTCGCGTTTAGCGTCTGGCGTTTTGCGTATTGCGTACGACGTATACCAACCCCACCCCAGCCCTCCCCTGCTAGGGGGGGAGCACCCCACGTTCAGCGTCTGGCGTTTTGCGTACAACGTGAGGTGATTTACCCGGACGCTAAGCTCACGGTTCGAACAGCTCTTGCGAGGCTGGCAGAGGGTAGCCCAGGTGATGATAGGCCCGCTCGGTGGCGACCCGGCCCCGCGGGGTGCGCTTGAGGAAGCCGAGCTGGATCAGGAAAGGTTCATGGACTTCCTCGAGCGTTGCGGGGTCTTCGGAGAGGGCGGTGGCCAGGGTCTCGAGGCCCACCGGCCCTCCTCCGAAGCGCTGCAAGAGGGTCTCTAGGATCACCCGGTCGCGCCGCTCGAGGCCCATCGAATCTAGGCCCAAAGCATCCAGGGCTTCGCGGGCCCGCTCCAGGGTCACGGTGTCTTCCCCGGCCACCTCGGCGTAGTCGCGCACCCGGCGGAAAAGGCGCTTAGCGATGCGCATAGTACCCCGGGAACGCCGCCCGATCTCGTGAGCGGCCTCCTCGGTGATGGCAAGCCCCATCAAGGCAGCGTCGCGCACGATCCCTTGGGCTAGCTCTTCCTCGGTGTAAAACTCGAGGTGCTCGATGATGCCAAAGCGGCTACGCAAGGGGCCAGAGATCAGGCCGGGGCGGGTGGTGGCTCCGATTAGGGTAAAGCGCGGCAAATCCAGCCGCAGCGTGCGAGCGGCAGGCCCCTGGCCGATGACGATATCGATCTTGAAATCTTCCATCGCCGGGTAGAGGTGCTCCTCGGCAGCGCGGGAGAGACGGTGAATCTCGTCGATAAACAAGACGTCGCCCTCCTCGATGGAGTTGGTCACGATGGCCGCCAGGTCTCCGGGCTTCTCGATGGCCGGGCCGCTGGTGACCCGGATGTTCACCCCGAGTTCGTTGGCGATCACGTGTGCTAGGGTAGTTTTGCCCAGCCCAGGGGGTCCGAAAAGCAACATGTGGTCGAGCGGCTCCCCTCGGTTTTTGGCCGCCTGCAAATACACCGCGAGCTTTTCCTTGAGCCGCCGCTGGCCCACGTAATCCTCGAGACGCTTGGGCCTTAGGGTTAGATCGCCTTCCACCCTAGCATCATACTCCGAAACACGATTATGATTGCAACATAATCAACGCGGCCCTAGTGCACTGGCAACTTATTTGTGCTGACTCAGACGTCGTACGTCGAACGTCATACGAAGGGGATCGGTCCCTCGGGTGTACGGGCGTAGCCCGTCCCGACAGGGGATCGTCCCCTAGGTGTACGAGCTTTGCTCGTCCCGACAGGGAATCTACCTCTAGGTGCACGGAGCTTGCTCCGTCCCGAAGGGAATCTACCCCCGCGTTTAGCATAAGACGTACGACGTAGGACGCAAGTCGCGTTTAGCGTATAGCGTACGACGTATGACCTAAGTCGCGTCTGGCGTTTTGCGTATAGCGTACAATGAAGTTACCGGCGCACTAGCCCTCTCCAGCATCTAGCACGTCTTTTCCCTCCCACTCGAGCAGAAACCGCTGTACGAACGCTTCCATGTACCGATGCCGCTCTTCGGCAATCTTCCGGGCGGTTGGGGTATGCATGCGGTCTTTGAGCAGAAGGAGCTTTTCGTAAAAGTGGGCTAGTGAACTGCCGGACTTGTTGCGGTACGCCTCAAAAGAGGCATGGAGTTCGGGCAGCTCCTCGGGGTCGTACAGGGGGCGCTGCTTGAAGCCTCCGTAGGCGAAGGCCCGGGCAATCCCGATGGCCCCGATGGCGTCGAGCCGGTCGGCGTCTTGCACCACCTGGCCCTCGAGCGTGGGCATCTCGTCGGGAACCCCGGCCCCCTTGAAGCTCACCCGTTGGCAAATATCCAGGACCTGCCGGATCGTCGGGGGAGGCACCCGAAGCTCGGTCAACAAGGGCTCGATTACCGGATCGTGGGGGTATTTCCAGTCCTCGAGGTCGTGGCAGAGCGCGGCCAGCTCGACCAGGTAGAGATCGGCCTGCTCGGCTGCGGCGATCCGTTTCGCCATCCGCCACACCCGCCAGATGTGCCACCAATCGTGGCTGCCTTCGCTCACCGAGCGGGCCTTGACCCGCTCGGCCAGGGATTGGATGTGCTGCTTTATCCTCACCCCGTAATCGTACTTGGGTGGGTAAGCTGTTACTCGTGCTGCGCTTTACCGCTCAAGGCGTTCGCCTCGACCAAGCGTTGGCCTACGAGGCTAAAACCTCGAGGGTCAAGGCCCAGGAGTGGATCGAAATGGGCCTCGTGCGGGTGGACGGTAAGCCGGTAACCAAGGCCTCTTACCGGCTAAAGGGGGAGTGGGTGGAGGTCGAGCCTCCCCCCGAACGCCCCCCCAGCGTCGAGCCGGAAAATGTGCCGCTCGAGGTTCTCTACGAAGACCAGGACCTGGTAGTGGTCAACAAACCTGCGGGCATGATCACCCATCCCGCCCCAGGGGTTACCTCGGGAACCTTGGTGAACGCAATTCTGGGGCGTTATGCCGAGCTAAGGGGGGTGCTAGCGACCCAGCTCGAGGACGAAGAAGCACCTTCACGACCCGAACTCATCCGGCCTGGCATCGTTCACCGGCTCGATAAGGACACCTCGGGGGTGATCCTGGTGGCCCGCCACGAGGCCGCCCACCGCCGGCTCTCCGAAGCTTTCCGGGGTCGCAGCGTTTACAAGCGCTATCTGGCGATTACCGCGGGCCACCCTAAAGAGGGAACCTTCGCCGCCCCTATCGGACGCCACCCGGTGGACCGCACCCGGATGCACGTGGGAGGGATCGCCGCCCGCTACGCCGAGACCGACTTCGAGATCCTGGCGACTTCCGGCCAGTACGCCTTGGTAAGCGCCGTCCTGCACACCGGGCGGACCCACCAGATTCGGGTCCACCTCAAAGCCTTGCACGCCCCCATCCTGGGTGACGAGGTGTACGGCAAGCCCTCAGGGTTGATCGCCCGGCAGGCCCTCCACGCCTACGAACTGCGCATCCAGCACCCCCGCACCGGGAAGTACCTCGAGTTCACCGCCCCAGTGCCCGCCGATATGGTCGGGGCCTGGGAGGCTTTGGGTGGAACCTGGCCGGAGATGCTTGTTTCGGCGTAAGCCGTGAGGCTACAGCTTCAGCTGGGCCAAAGCTTGGTGGGTTAGCTTGGGCGGGTGCTGGCTCGAGTCCTTGGCTACTACAAGAAGCGGGGTCCACTCCTGCTGCTTCTCTTCTTGGGCATCCTGCTCCCCCTCATCGTCTTGGGGGTTTTGTCCGACGAGGTCTTAGAGCGTGAGGACATCCGCCTCGACCGCTGGGTCATCGGTTTGATGCACCCGCTGGCTTCCCCGACCCTGCAGAAGATCGGCCTGGTGTTACGGTTTTTGGGCGGGGTAGAGGTGCTGGGGGCAGCTTCGCTTTTCATCGTGGGGTACTTGTTCCTTAGAAAACGCTTCTGGAAGGCCGTGTTTTTCGCCCTCGCGATGGGGGGTGCGGTGGGGCTGAACCTGCTGGCCAAGGCTTTTTTTCGCCGTGACCGCCCGCTCGAGGCCCTCTTGCATGAGCCCAACTACAGCTTCCCCAGCGGCCACGCCAGCGGAAGCATGGCCTTCGCGATGGCGGTGATCGTCCTCCTCTGGCCGAGCCGCTGGCGGTGGTGGGCGGTGATGGTGGGTATCGGCTTTACGTTGCTGGTGGGGGTTTCCCGGATTTACCTGGGCGCCCACTACCCCTCGGACGTGCTGGGCGGGTGGATGGCCTCGCTGGCCTGGGTGCTCGGGTTGCGTCAGGTGTTGCGCTCGAGGCTCAGGCCCTCGAGACCTGAGCCTCACTAGGGGCTTCGCTCATCCGCCCCCGCATGCTCTCCAGCCTCCCCCTCACCTTCACGGCTTTGGTCGCCTGTGCGAGGCCGTAGGGCGGCATGTTGATATAGACGTTCTCAAAGGCTCCGGCCTCGACCTGGTACGTTTCGTGCCAGATCCCCACCGCGCCCCCCTTGAAAGACTGGCGGAAAAACTGCTTCCAGGCTTCGGGGTGCAGATCGGGCTCCTGGCGGGCGAAGCGCTCCAAGTCCTCGGTGCTCCTCCAGTACTGCACCATGACGGTCTCACGAAAGTTCAAGCTGAGGAAGGGGCCATTCGCACCCAGAAACCCGCTCTCGGGATGCTGGTAAAGATATCTCACCATGGGCTCCATGGCCCTCGCTACCGGCAGCCAATCGCGCCAGCGCAGCCAGTTGTTGACCCGCATTCCGATGAGGAAAACCACCAGCGGGCCTTCGTGTTTTGCCGTGAAACGTCCAGTTTGGGGGCTCATGCTGACTCCCGGGCAGTTTTCAGGGTGGATGGGAGGGGGTGCCGCCGGTACCACTCGAGCGTCCGCCGTAGGGCTTCTTCCATCGGCGTATGCAAGTCTCCGAAAGCTGTTGCGAATTTTGACGAATCTACTACATAGGGCCGCTCGAACTGATAAAGCATCTCCTGCATCTCTTGTAATACCGGCATGAACCTACTGACCACCCTCAAGGCTAACCCCCCTAGGGTGCGAATTCTGAGCGGTTTCCCGGCGAGACGGGCAGCGAGTTCCAACACCTCGCGCCTAGTCTGAGTGGGGGGATTGGGCACGTGCCAGACTTTCCCGAAAGCCTCTTCGTGTTCACCTAGAGTGACCAGGGCCTTTCCAAAATCTTCTATGTAGGTAAGGGTGTGGGGCAGATCGATATTGCCGATTTGCAAAACCGCTTGGCCGCGCAGCAGAGCGGGAAATACCCGACTCCCCAAGATAGACTGATCGGTGGCGTAGGGGCCGAAGAAGTTTGCGCCGCGTCCGAACGTGACCCGGACTCTACCTTCACGGTGAGCTTGCAGCATCGCCTCCACGGCCTTGGCCCTGGCCCGGCCTTTGCGGGTGGTCGCGTTCATGGGCCGGTCTTCGCGGATGGGGCCTGCGGCCTGATCGTACATGTAGAGATTGTCCCCGATCACTAGCCGGGCTCCGGTCTCTTTGGCGGCTTCCAGAATGTTCTTCCACATCCGGGGCAGGTCGGTTTCCCAGGCCGCGCCGGAGTAAGCCGGGGCCACACAGTTGTAGATCACCGCAGCTCCGTCCGCAGCCACGCGAGATTGTGTGGGGTCATATACGTCTACGGCCACCACCTCGACCCCAGCAGGCAGGTCACCCATGCGACCGCTGCGGTTGACCATCCGCACCTTTTGGCCGCGTCGTAGCAGCTCCCTCATAACCGAGCGCCCTAAGGGGCCAGTGCCGAACACCACATGCAGTTCCTTCGACATGTTTCCTCCTTAAGCAGGTTTGCACACCATGAAGTAGAGATTCAGCAGCGGCAAGACCGTGGCGACAATGCCGAACACGCCCCATAGGTTGGCCAGCCGCCAGTACGCTGCGGGGATGCTCTCCTGGTTGGCAAAAGCCCTGGCCATGCGGGCCTGGACGAGCTGGATGGGGACGAGCCAGATTACCCCCGAGGCCACGAACAGTGCCCGGCCCCAGCCCACCCAGGTGGCCCCCTCCCAGCGTCCGGCCATCAGCTCGCCGGTTACGATGATCAGCCCCACGCCCAGCGCGGTGAAAGCGAAATCGGTGATGGTCACCAGCCGCTGGGCATGGGCCACGATGGTCGAGTGGCGGGTGCGGTCGGCCAGCACCTTCCACAGGGCGCTGACGAGGATGTTGCCCAGGAAGATGACCGCGCCGAGCACGTGGAGCGACTTGAGCAAAAGGTAGCCATCCATGGTGTTTTCCTTTCGATTGATTACCGCATTCACGCAACTTAACACCGTAAACCTCGCGGGCAAAAAAAGAGCTATGGACCCAGGCCCCGGTCGGTCATCTCGAGGTAATTCCTCATCAACCGCCGGGCTTCGGACTCTTCCCATTTAGGGATGACCCCTCGCATGGATAGTGCCAGCGAGACGATCCCGTGGACCCCTGACCACAGCAGGTTGGTGGTCTCTATGGGGTCACCCATGCGAATGGCCCCCGCTTTCATCGCCTCGATGACGGCATTCATCAAGATCGTGTAGGAGTTGGAGCCCTGCACCTCCCCCTTGGAATCGGTCGCTTTGGTCACCCAGTCGCTCCTTTGCATGAACATCACCTGGTAGTGCAGGGGGCGGGAAAGGCCGAACTCGAGGTAAGCCCAGGCTAGAGCATGCAGCCGTTGGAGGGGGTCGGGGTTTTGCCGATAGGCCCTGCCCAAGGCTTCGGTAAACTCGGTGAAGCCTTGCTGGCAAACAGCAAACAGCAGATCCTCTTTGTCTTTGAAGTACAGGTAGATGGTGGTGGGGGTATAGCCTATAGCTTCGGCTACCTGACGCAGGCTGAAACCTTCGTATCCTTCCCGCTCGAACAGCTGAGTGGCGGCCTCGAGGATGGCCTGGCGCGTCTCCTGCCGCCGTCGCTCGCGACGTTCTACGCTTTTCTGGCGGATGCGGGTTTGGCGAGTGGCGGCAGCTTTGCTCACGGGTTCAATTTACTTTACAATGTTATTTTCGTCAATCCCTCAGCGCCTGCAATAGCCCCCAAAGTTCCCTCGCGTCTATAAGATAGCATTTTCCCAACCCAAATTTCGCGTTGTGGGAGTATCGGGTAAACAAGCCGACGTAGAGGGAAAACAGCACAGCAACAATTGGGGGCCCCAGTCTCTCTGATAGTAGGGGAGGCCCAGCGACGATTGTGTGGTAGGAGCTTTATGGCTCTACGGGCCACCCAAGGCGGGGTTCTGCTCACCCTCCCTACCCCGTGTCGCCCACCAGACTACCATCAACCCGAGGATCGCCGCCACCACCGAGGAAGCGAGCACACCCAGCTTGGCCTGGTCCAGCAGCGCCGGTGCCTCGGCAAATCCCAGGGCGGCCACGAACAGCGACATGGTGAAGCCAATCCCACCCAGGAACCCCGCGCCCAGGATCATCTGCCAGTTGACCCCGGCGGGCAAGGCGGCCAGACCTAAGCGTACTGCAAGCCAGGACACCAGGAAGATACCGAGGGGCTTGCCCAGTAACAGCCCCCAAAAAGCCCCCATTCCCACGGCACCGAGACCCGCCCCGGAAAGCGTCACCCCGGCGTTGAAAAAAGCGAAGACCGGCATGATGAGGTAGGTAGACCAGGGGTGTAGAGCGTGCTCGAGCCGGTGCAGCGGGCTTTGTGCCCGCGCCAGGGTTTTTTCCAGGTGTTCCATCTCGGCTTCGAGCATCTCGGGCTCTTTTCGGGCAGCTTCGTCGAGCTGGCTTTGCAGGTCGGGCAGGCTGATACGGCGGGTCACCGGCACCGCCAGGGCCAGCAGCACCCCGGCCACGGTGGGACTCACCCCTGACTCAAGCATGAAGTACCACATGAAGGCCCCGATCAGCAGGTAAATGCTCAGCCGGGTCACCTTGAGGCGGCCCGCCAACAAGGCTAGAGCGAAAAAGCCTAGCGAACCGAGTAGGGCCACGAGGTTGAGCGAGGAGGTGTAGAAAAAGGCGATCACCAGCACCGCCCCCAGGTCGTCCACGATGGCGAAAGCGGTCAGAAAGACCTTGAGCCCCAGCGGCACCCGCTTGCCCAATAGGGAAAGCACCCCAAGGGCGAAGGCTATATCGGTGGCCATCGGCACCCCCCAGCCTGGCTGCCCCGGCCCCCCCGCGTTGAGGCTGGTGTAGATCAGTGCGGGCACGATCATCCCGCCAATGGCTGCCACAATGGTGAGGGCCGCCCGGCGGGGGTTGGAAAGCTCGCCCATCACGATCTCGCGCTTGATCTCGAGCCCCACCAGCAAAAAAAAGAAGGCCATGAGGAAATCCTTGACCCAGGAAGCCAGCGTCTTTTCCAAGCTCCACCCACCCACGCTCAGGCTTATGAGCATCTTTTTGAGGTCGAAGTACCAGCTTGAGGCTGGAGAGTTGGCCAGAATGAATGCCGCCAGCGCGAACCCAAAGAGGATCAGTCCACCCCGGGCCTCGCTGTCCCAGAAGCGCTGGATCGGACTGAGTAGGGTTTGGATCATACCTCACCTCGCTGCTTTGCAATTAAATTAGGGGGAAGACCTTTGACAGTCTCCACCCCACCGGCTGTCGGAGGCCGGACTCCTGCTGCGGGCAATAATACCCTGGCAGCACGTTTGTTACAAAAGAATATACCATAGACCCCAGGATAAGGAGCTTTGTGGGGCGAAATTGGGCGATGAGCAATGGGCCAAAGAAATTTGGGGGTGCGGCATGACCAATGCCCTGCAATCGAACCATGCGCAAGGATAAGCTCCAGCGAAAGCTGGAAGAAATCGCCCGGCTGCGTGAGGAAGGCCCCTCGGCCTCGGCCTGGGTCGCGCTCGAGCGGGTACTCGAGAAGGAGCCGGGGCTGGTGGTGGCGAAGGCCGCCCACCTGGCCGCGGAGTGGGAGGCCAGCGAACTCGGCGGGGGACTGGTAGCCGCCTTCGACCGGCTCATCATGGGTGGTTCCGCCCTCGATGCCCAGTGCTGGGGCAAGGTGGCGCTGCTCAAGGCCCTACGCCAACTCGAGTGGCCCGATTACCGGGTCTACGCCCGGGGCTGCCGGGTGCGGCAGATGGAGCCGGTATGGGGCGGGCGGGAGGACAGCGCGGCCAGCCTGCGAGTCCTCGCGTTCCAGGGCTTGGCCGATTGCCTGAGCGCTCCCGAGCAGGCGGTGCTCGAGGCCCTGGCCGACCTCTTGGCGGACCCGGTGGGGTTGGTGCGGGCCGATGTAGCCCGGGCGGCTCCGGGCACCGGATACCTGGCTGCCGCTTACCCACTCCGCTTGAAGGTGCGGCTGGGGGAGGAAGACCCTCGGGTGCTGGGCGCTTGTTTCGATAGCCTGCTGGCCTTGCAGCGTTCGGACGCGGTGGGGTTCGTGGCTGAGTACGCCCAGACCGAAAAGCCCGAGGTCCGGGCCGAAGCGCTCACGGCGTTGGCTGCTGCCGATCTCGAGGAAGCCGTGAACGTCGCTCGGGAAGCCTGGGGCCGACTGTCCGATCCCCGGTTCAAAAAAACCTTGCTCTTGGCCTTCGGGAGTTCTCCGGTCGCATCGGCACGAGAATTTTTGCTGGGGATCTTGGCGGAAGCACCGCTGCCACTGGCCGCCCAGGCCCTCGAGGCTCTACGGCCTCGCGCCGACGCCGAAACCCGCCGGGTGATTGGGGAGAAAGTGGAAGCTCGAGGGGACGAACGGCTGCTCGAGGCTTTCCACAAACAGTTCGGGTGAGGCCCTTGACCCCACCCGATGGTATCTTCTAGCTTTCAGCCTTTTGCCGTGAGCAGCATCGAGCGTACCACCTGGCCCAGCCGCTCGATCCCCACCCGGATGTCCTCCGGCGAGGCATTGGAGAAGGAAAGCCGCATGGTGTTGGCCCCCGAGCCGTCGGGGTGGAAGGGCTGGCCGGGTACGAAGGCCACCTTCTGCTCTACCGCTTTCTTGAGCAACTCGGCGGAGTCGAGGCCCTCGGGGATCTCGAGCCACAAGAACATCCCTCCCTCGGGCTTGTTCCAGTGGGCTTCCTTGGCGAGGTGCTGCTCGAGGGCGGCGAGCATCAGGTCCCGACGCTCGCGGTAGGTGTTGCGGATCTTCACCACCAGCTCCGGCAAGACCGTCTGGGCCAGCTCGTACAGCAGCATCTGGTTGAGGGTAGGGGTATGCAGGTCGGCACCCTGCTTGAGCTGCACCAGACGGCTTACCACCTCGCGCGGCCCTACCACCCAGGCCACCCGCAAGCCCGGCGAGAGGGTCTTGGAGAAGGTGCTCTGGTAGATGACGTTGCCGCCGCCCAGTTCCTGGTCGAGCTCGTAGAGGGTGGGCAGGATCTGGCCGGAGAAGGCCAGGTGGTGGTAGGCGTCGTCCTCGAGGATGGGCGTCGCGTAACGGCGGGCTACCTCCACCAGCTTCTTACGCCGGGAGAGATCCATGTGCCGCCCAGTGGGGTTTTGGAAGCTGGGCAGGGCGTAGATGAACTTGGGCTGGTGTTGTTTTAGGATCTCCTCCAGCGCCTCCACCACCATTCCGCCCTCGTCCATCGGCACGCTGAGGTATTCGGGTTCGTAGGGGGTGAACGACTGCAAGGCGCCCAGGTAAGTGGGAGACTCCACCACCACCGTGTCCCCCGGCCCGAGGAAGAGCTTGCCCACCAGGTCCAAGGCCTGTTGCGATCCCGTGGTGATGAGCACCTGGTCGGGCGCGGTGTGGGGTAGCCCGGCAGCTACCCACTCGCGCAGGGGCGGGTATCCCTCGGTGGTGCTGTACTGCAAGGCCAGGGTTCCGTGCTGGCTGAGCACCTTGTCGGCGGCTCGTCGCATCTGCTCCACGGGGAAGAGATCGGGCGCGGGCAAGCCCCCCGCGAACGAGATGATCCCGGGCTGTTGGGTTACCTTGAGGATTTCGCGGATGGCCGAACTTTTGATCCGGCCCATGCGCCCCGCGAAGCGCGATTCCCAGTTGTCCATGCCTCGAGTATAAACCTAACGGGCGTTCGTTGTATTTTGGAGGCTATGACCAAGGGTCGAAGAGGCGGCTGTATTCCTCCAGGGCGAATCGGTCGGTCATGCCCGCGATGTAGTCGCACACTGCCCGGTGTAGCCCTTCCCGCTCCGCGGCTTTACGTACATTTGGCGGCAGCATCTCGGGGAGTTCGGTGTACTGGCGGAAGAGCTCGGTGAGCACCCGCTTGCTCTTGCCGACCTCGCGCACGACGAGGTGATGGCGGTAGAGGTTGGCGTAGAGGAAATCCCTCAGCTCAACGAGCTGATCTTTTAGCTTTGGGGAGTAGCAGGCCAGCGGGGTGGCGTGGTTGCGCACGTCCTCGAGGCTTTGGATCTTGCCCGCCTCGAGCGCTCCCTGGGTCGCCAGGATAGTATCGGTGATGATGAGGCCCAACAGCTCGCGGATGAAGACGCGGCGGTGGAACTCGGAAAGCCTCTCCAGGTCTAGGCCCAGTTCCTCGGCCAACTCGCGCAGCAGGGAAACCTCGACGAGCTGGGCGGGAGAGAGGATGCCTGAGCGCAATCCGTCATCGAGATCGTGCGCGTTATAGGCGATCTCGTCGGCCAGGTTGACGATCTGGGCCTCGAGGCTAGGCCGTTTGTCGGGCTCGAAGGCGCCATCCGGCACGTCGTAGGCGGTTTCGTGCTTCATGATGCCTTCGCGGGTCTCCCAGGTCAGGTTGAGCCCGCGAAAGCCGGGGTAGCGCTCTTCCAGCTGGGTCACGATGCGCAGGCTCTGGCGGTTGTGGTCGAAGCCGCCGTGCTCCGCCATCAGCTCGTGCAAGACTCGCTCTCCGGCATGTCCGAAGGGCGGGTGGCCCAAGTCGTGGGAGAGGGCGATGGTTTCACAGAGATCCTCGTTGAGGCCCAGGGCGCGGGCGATGCTCTTGGCGACTTGGGCTACCTCGAGGGTATGGGTGAGCCGGGTGCGGTAGTAGTCGCCTTCGTAGTTGACGAAGACCTGGGTCTTGTACTCGAGCCGCCGGAAAGCGGTGGTGTGGATCACCCGGTCGCGGTCTTTTTGAAAGGCGGTGCGGTAAGCCGACTCCTTTTCGGGGAACTCGCGCCCCCGGCTCTGGCCGGACTTGGAGGCGTAGGGGGCTAGGATTTGGGCTTCGCTTTGCTCGAGGCGTTCACGAGGAAAAAGCATGGCCTGGGTGTGGGAGTTCTGGGCGATACTAAACGCGCTTGAATAGCAGCGAGGCGTTCATCCCCCCGAAGGCGAAGGAGTTGGAGAGGACATAGTCCACCTTCTGTTCCCGTGGGGTGTTGGGGATGAAGTCCAGGTCGAGTTCGGGATCGGGGTCGGTGAGGTTGATGGTAGGAGGCAGTACCCCGTGGTAGAGGGCTTGGATGCTGGCGATGGCCTCGATGGCCCCCGCTGCCCCCAGCAGGTGCCCGGTCATGCTCTTGGTGGCGGTGATCGGGATACGGTAGGCGTGGTCCCCGAAAAGCTGCTTGATGGCCTTGACCTCGGCCTTGTCCCCCACCGGGGTAGAGGTGGCGTGGGCGTTGATGTGCCCCACTTGCTCGGGGCGGATACCCGCGTCGCGGATCGCGGCTCGCATGGCCAGCGAGGCCCCTAGCCCTTCGGGGTGCGGCTCGGTGACGTGGTAGGCGTCGGCGCTGCGGCCAAAGCCCACCAGCTCGGCATAGATGCGGGCTCCTCGGGCTTTGGCGTGCTCGTACTCCTCGAGCACCAAGATGGCTGCCCCCTCCGAGAGCACGAAGCCGTCGCGCGAAGCGGAGAAAGGGCGGCTAGCTTTTTCGGGTTCGTCGTTGCGGGTGGAGAGGGCCCGCATCACGTCGAAGCCACCCATGGCCATCGCCGTCACCACCGCCTCGCTTCCCCCGGCTACCATCACCTCGGCCTCGCCAAGCTGGACGATCCGAAATGCGTTGCCAATGGCATCGGCACCGGTGGTGCAAGCCGTCACCGAGGTGGAGGAGGGGCCCATGAAGCCATAGCGCATGGCGAGCTGTCCAGAGGCCATGTTGGCGATGATCATGGGGATGAAGAAGGGAGAGAGGCGGTCCGGGCCGCGCTCGAGGAATATCCTTGACTGTAGCTCCCAGGTCTCCATCCCGCCGATCCCCGAGCCCACCAGGGTGCCGATGCGGGTTTTGTCTTCTTTTTCCAGATCCAATCCAGAATCTTTCAGGGCCAGCTCCCCCGCGATCAGGGCCAGCTGGACGAATCGGTCCAGGCGGCGCAACTCCCGCTTGTCGATGTACTCCTCGGGGTTGACGTCTACCTCTCCCGCGATCTGGCAGCGCAATTTGGAAGGGTCAAAGCGGGTAATGCGGCGGACGCCGCTTTTACCCTCGAGCTGGGCTTTGTGAAAGGCCTCGTTGCCGATGCCGATCGGCGAGACCGGCCCCATGCCCGTGATGACGACTCGTCGCATAGAGAAGATTATAGCCGAATGCCCGAGGCCCGGCGCTGAACAAAAAAGCCAGGGGTGGGTCCGCTCCTGGCGTACGAAGCAAGGGGATCTAGCCCTTCTTGCTTTGGATGAAGTCGATAGCGTCCTGGACGGTACGAATTTTCTCGGCCTCCTCGTCGGAGATCTCCAGGCCGAACTTGTCCTCCAGGCCCATGATCAGTTCTACCGTGTCGAGGCTGTCGGCCCCCAGGTCCTCGATAAAACGGGCTTCCGGCGTGACCTTGTCGGCTTCCACGCCCAGCTTGTCCACGATCACTTCCTTAACGTCGTCGAGAATGGCCATGATTAAACCTCCATTTCCTGTTGGAGCCACGGTCGAGCCCCCGGCTCGACTTGAACCACGAGCCTCCGGCGTGGGATTCTACCATAGCGCTAAGAAAAGTATGGTAAGGGGTAGGAGGCTGGGGTGCAAGTGTCTTCAGTGCGGAGTCATCCCGCCATCCACACAGAGGGTCTGCCCGTTGATATACGCGGCTTCTTCCGAGGCCAGGAAAGCCACCGCCGCTGCGACTTCCTCCGGCTTACCAAAGCGGCCTGCGGGGATCTGTTTGAGGTATTCTTGCCGCAGGTTTTCGGGGAGCTTAGCGGTCATGTCCGACTCGATAAACCCGGGCGCCACGGCGTTGACGGTGATTCCTCGGCCAGCGTATTCCTTGGCGACGACCTTGGTAAAGCCGATCAACCCGGCCTTGGCCGCCACGTAGTTGGCCTGGCCGGGGTTGCCCAAGATACCCACCACGCTGGCGATGTTGACGATGCGTCCCCACCTGGCGCGCATCATGATCTTCACCGCCTCGCGGGTGGCGTGGAAGATAGCCGAGAGGTTGGTCTCGATCACCGCGTTCCAGTCTTCGTCCTTCATGCGGATGAGCAGGGTATCGCGGGTGATGCCGGCGTTGTTAACCAGGATGTCTAGCCCTCCCAAGGCGGCGTGAGCCTCGGTGACGAGCTTACCTGCCGTGTGGGGGTCGGATAGGTTAGCCCCCAGCACCACCGCTTGAGGCGCGCCAAGCTCTCTGGCCTCGGCCGCTACGGTTTCCGCGGCTTCCCGGTTGGAGCCGTAATGAATGGCGAGGGCGTGGCCCCGCCGGGCGAATTCCAAAGCGATGGCCTTGCCGATCCCTCGTGACGAACCGGTGACAAGTGCTTTACGCATACCCTCTCCCTAAGGCTTCGGCAATTTCCGCCGGGTTGGTCAGGCTGTTGGCCTCTACCCCCTCGAGCGTCCTTTCGACCAGCCCGGTGAGCACACGCCCCGAGCCAAACTCGAGGAACTTCGCTACCCCATGGGCCTTGAGGCTTTGCAGGATCTCCACCCAGCGTACTGAGTGGGTGATCTGTTCGAGCAGCAGGGTTTTGATGCGCTGCGGATCGGTCTCGGGTTGGGCGCTGACGTTGGAGTAGACCGGGAACTTGGGGGAGGAGAAGGGCACCCCCTCGAGGTCTCGAGCCAGCCGCTCGCGGGCCGGGTGCATCAGGGAGGAGTGAAAGGGCGCCGACACCGGGAGGATCACCGCCCGCGCCCGCCGGGCCTTGAGCCGCTCTACCGCTTGGTTCACCCCCTCCGCCCTTCCCGAGATCACGGTCTGTTCGGGGCTGTTTAGGTTAGCCAGCTCCACCCCTGCTATCCCTGCGATCTCCTCCAGGATGACCTCGAGGGGAACTTTGAGGATGGCGGCCATGGCCCCTTGGCCTAGCGGTACGGCCTCCTGCATGTATTCGCCGCGTTTACGCACCAGCCGCAGGGCATCCTCGAGGGCGAGGGTGCCTGCGGCCGCATGGGCCGTCCACTCCCCCAAAGAATGCCCGGCGGCGTAGGCGGGCTCCGGGCCTTCGGCCTCGCGGTAGGCCTGATAAGCAGCGTACCCTACGGCTAAAAGCGCAGGCTGTTGGTTGGCGGTGAGCTTGAGCTGGTCTTCGGGGCCCTCCCACATCAGCCGGAGGAGCCCGGGAAGGGTAGATTCTGCGCGCTCGAGGGCTTCTCGGGCCGCTTTGGAGCCTTCATAAAGGGCCTTGCCCATGCCGACCTCTTGCGAGCCCTGGCCGGGGAACAGCGCTGCGATCATCGTCCCCCTCCGCCCCACCACGTCAGCACGCTGGCGGCCCAGGTGAGCCCGGCCCCGAAGGTCACGAAGAGGATATGATCACCATCTTGGATCCTTCCGGCGTCGAGGGCCTCCTGCAAGGCGATGGGCATCGAGGCGGTGGAGGTGTTGCCATAGCGGTCCACGTTCACCACCACCCGCTCCCAGGGCAGCCCTAACCGCTCGCGGGCCGCGTCGATGATGCGCAGGTTGGCCTGGTGGGGGATGAAGACCTCGATATCCTCCGGGGTGAGGCCGGCTTTCTCGATGGCCTCGAGGGTAGCAGTGTTCATCACCCGCACCGCGAACTTGAAGACTTCCCGCCCGTTCATGTAGGTGTGCTTGGCCAAAGCAGTACCGTCGGGCAGGCGGGGAGCGATACAGGCCATGGAGAGCTCCTTGGCTCCGTCACCGTCTGCGCCGAGCACGAAGCTCTTGAAGCCGTACCCCGGCGGTACCCGACCTACCACGGCAGCCCCGGCTCCATCGCCGAATAGCACCGCGGTAGAGCGGTCGTTCCAGTCTAGAATCTTGGAAAGAGCCTCCGCCCCGATGGCCAGCACCTTACGGGCCAATCCGGAGTGCACCATGGCGTACGCCTGGGCTAGGGCGTACCCCCAGCCGGGGCAGCCCGCCAGCAGATCGTAAGCCCCGGCTTGCAGGCCGAAGCGGGCTTGTACCAAGGCTGCCGTTGCGGGGAAAAGGGCATCTGGGGTGTTGGTGGCGACGATCACCAGATCCACCTCTTGCAGGGCTTCCCGGCCATGCCGCTGAATGAGATCCTCCACCGCCCGGAAGGCCAGGGTCGAGGTGAATTCGTCATCGGTGGCAAGCCGGCGTTCCTTGATGCCCGTACGGCTCACGATCCATTCATCGGAGGTATCCATGATCGCCTCAAAGTCCTGGTTGGTCATGACTTTGGGGGGAGCGTAGGTGCCGAGGGCGAGGATGCCGATGCCCGAGCGGTTCTCGCTGAGAAAAGGCGTCTCTTGGGCGGATGCGTTCATAGCTCTAAAAAGTATACCGGGCGGCCCTGCCAGCGCCGACCCGGTAAGCTTGAACCCGGTTTAGACTTTTCCCGCCTAGACCATAAAGACACCAGCAAAACCCCCATGAGGGGATTGCCGTTGGAGGCCTTGGCTGTTTTCCGATAAGTTTAGACCTCGAGCACCTTTCTCCCGTCGTAATACCCGCAGCTGCTGCAAACGGTGTGAGGGGGCTTGAGGGTTTTGCACTCGGGGCAGGCCACCAGGGTAGGGGGGGTGAGGGCGTGGTGGCTGCGGCGGCTATCGCGCCGGGCCTTTGAGGTTTTTTTCTTCGGTACAGGGTGCTTGGCCATTGCAGTCCTCCAACTTTACGAGCCCTGGGGCAGCCAGGGCTGCTTCGGGCACACGGCTTGCTAGTATAGCAGACTCGAGGGGTTTTGTCAGACCTCGTCGAGGAGCCGTCTCAAACCAGCCAGCTGGCCGCTTCCGTGGGCTGGCTCATGGCCGCAGTCCAGCACGTTTCGGTTGGCACCACAAACCGGACATAGCCCCTTACAATCCTCCTTGCAGAGCACCGTAAAGGGCATCGCGGTGATGTAGGCTTCACAGAGGAAAGGGGAGAGGTCGAGGTCGGGATGCCCAAAGAGGTATATCTCCTCCTCGTCTTCCTCGATGAGCTCTACCTGATCCCGGCCCGGTTCGTAGCGAAGCATGTGTTGGAAGTAAGCTCGCACCGCAGCCGGGGTGGGCTCGAGACAGCGAGCGCACTCCATCACCACCTTCCCCGCGATCTCGCCCGACAGCCAGAACTCTCCATCCCCCAAGGCGGTGACCGAAGTTTTCCAGAGGGTGCGTCCGTCCAGCTCGAACCTCTCTTCTCCGGCGTGTATAGCCCCTTGCATTTCTCCCCTGCTCTCGGCGGTGCCCCCTTCGCGCAACAACCGGGACAGGTTGATGCTCTGTATCTCGAGAGGATCCATAGCTTTCGAGTCTACTCCCTCGCCCTGCTTTGGGTCAAGAAATGTGTGTAGATATGCATAACTGAATAAAAAAGATCCAGACGGCAAAAACCGAGATTATAGTGGGGGCATGGGTAAGCGGATTGGCGTGCTAGGGGTACCGATGGACCTGGGGGCTGGGCGGCGTGGGGTGGATATGGGGCCCAGCGCGCTGCGGTATGGGCAGCTTCACGAGGCGCTAGAGGCTCTGGGCCATGCCGTGGACGATTACGGCGATATTGATGTGCCGGTGGTGGAGAGCATTCGCTCTGAGCACGGGCGGAATGGCCTGGCCTACCTCGAGACCATCCGTAAGGCCTGCCAAGACACCCTGGAGAAGCTCCTAGAGTTCCCTGCCGATGTCTTCCCCATCGTGCTGGGGGGAGACCACTCGATCGCCATGGGCTCGGTGAGCGGGGCCAGCCGCAGGGAGCGCATCGGAGTGATCTGGGTGGATGCTCACGCCGATTTCAACACCCCTGAGACCTCCCCCAGCGGGAACATCCACGGTATGCCCCTGGCCGCCTTGTGCGGCCTGGGCGACCCCCGCTTGGTCAACCTGGGTTGGGAAGGTCCCAAGGTGCGCCCGGAAGATGTGGTACTTATCGGCGTCCGCAGCCTGGATAAGGGCGAGGTGGCCCTGCTGCGCGAGCGCGGGGTGACGGTATACACCATGAAGGAAATCGATACCCTGGGCATCTCCGCCGTCGCGGGGGCCACTTTGGAAAAGCTTAGGGGCATCTCCAGGATTCACCTCTCCCTGGATGCCGATGTTCTCGACCCCGAGGTAGCCCCTGGAGTGGGCACGCCGGTCAAGGGGGGGCTGACCTACCGCGAAGCGCACCTGCTGATGGAACTGTTGGCCGACGCGGGGGTCGTCACCAGCTTGGACTTGGTGGAGGTCAACCCCATCCTCGACCGGGAGAACCGCACCGCGCAGATGATGGTAGAGCTTGCGAGCAGCCTTCTGGGGAAGAAGATTTATTAGCGGTTTGACCGTAGCCGACCAGGCCGAGGGCCAGGAAGGCTAAGCAGGGGAGGGTTGGGGTTGCGTACGCAAAACGCACGAGAGACCGGCGCGAGCGTTTCCGGTAGAATCCCGTTGTGTTGGTGATCCCTGCCGTGGACATCCAAGGGGGCCGCGCGGTGCGGCTTTTGGGGGGCGACCCCGAGCAACAGACCGTTTACTTTGAAGACCCGCTCGAGGCCGCATTGCACTGGCAAGGCCAGGGGGCGCAGTTCTTGCACTTGGTGGACCTGGACGCGGCCACCGGGAGAGGGGAGAACCGGGCTGTCTTGCGGCGGATTGCCCAACACCTCTCCGTTCCCTTTGAGGTGGGGGGAGGGGTGCGGAGCTTGGAAGCTGCCCGTGAACTGCTTGCTTTGGGGGCCGCGCGGGTGGTGGTAGGTACGCTAGCCGTGAAAGCCCCTGCGCTGCTCGAGGCCATGCTGGCCGAGTTCGGCCCCGAGCGGGTAGCGGTGAGCTTGGATGCCAAGGGCTTGGAGGTAGTCGTCGCAGGATGGGCTGAGGGCACTGCCCAGGACGTGCGGGATCTAGCCAAAACCATGTACCAGATGGGGGTGAAGACCCTCATCTATACCGACGTCCGCCGCGACGGCACGCTGGCGGGGCTCGACCTGGAAATGGTAAAGAGCGTCCGGGCGGCCTGGCCCGGCTTCCTAATCGCGGGCGGGGGAATCGCCAGCGACGCTGACCTCGAGGACCTACACAAGCTGGGGGTGGAGGGTGCCATCACCGGCAAGGCCGTGTACGAGGGGCGGATTGATTTGCGGCGATGGGTGTAAAGGAGTATAGGACGTGCGGCTATTCTAAAACGTTTAGACTAAGGCCATGAAGATCCTCAACTGGCTGACGGTGCTGCTCACCCTGGGGGTGATCGGGACGAGCTATGGCCTATATCGCCTCGAGCCAACCCTGGTGATAGGGACTCCCTGGGGGAGTCTGCACGTGGCCTACCTGCTGGCCGGGGGTTTCGCCGCCGGGGGGTTGGTGATGGGGTTTTTTCTGCTGGCCAACTGGTGGGGTTTTCAGCGCGTTTTGCGCCGCCGGGGAGCGGAATTGCGTAAGTTGAGGGGCGAGCTCGAGGCCTTGCGCCAGGCCCACCCCGAGGAAGTAGTGCGGATCCCGGATCGTCCCGAAGCGCCGTGAAAGGCCATACGCCCTGCGCCGCAGGCCGTACCTCCAAAGACTGCTCGTCGCCGACCGCGTAGTGTGTCGCTATCCCTGCCGTACGACCCCCTGGAGTGTTGGATGATCTGGAAGTTCCGTCCCTGGCCTGCTCGAGCCGAGCTCGAGCCCCTGATGTTCACCTTGGGAATTCCCCCCTTGGCGGCGGCCGTGCTCTATAACCGGGGCTTTCGCGATCCTAAGCTGCTTGACCCCCCCCTGGAGTTGCTGCCGATTAGGGGCTTGGAGGAAGCCGCTGGGCGGGTGATTCAGGCCCTTGAGAGGGGGGAACGCATTCGCATCCACGGCGACTACGATGCCGACGGCCTGACCGGGACCGCGATCCTGCTGGGCGGGCTGGCGCGGCTGGGGGCTAGGGTGCACGCCTTCGTACCTCACCGGCTCCACGAGGGCTACGGGGTGCTGATGGACCGGATCCCCGAGCACCTCGAGGCCTGTGAGCTCTTCATCACCGTGGACTGCGGCATCTCTAACCACGCCGAGCTCAGGAGTTTGGTGGAAAACGGGATCAGCGTGCTCGTCACCGACCACCACTCGCCGGGCGAGGTCCTGCCCCCCGGCCTCATCGTCCATCCGGCCCTGACCCCCGAGCTCCACGGGCTTCCCCACCCGACGGGGGCGGGGGTGGCCTATTTGCTCTTGTGGAAAGTCAGGGAGTTGTTGGGGCTGGCGGCCCCGGTGGAATTCGCCGATCTAGCGGCCATCGGAACCATTGCGGACGTGGCTCCGCTGTTGGGTTTCAACCGGGCGTTGGTTAAAGAGGGGTTGCGTCAGCTGCGCCAATCGGCTCACCTGGGTTTACGTGAGTTGGCTGGCCAGCACTGCAAGGACTACACCGCGGTGGAGGTGGCTTTCCGCATCGCCCCTCGAATCAACGCCGCTTCGCGGCTGGGAGAGGCTGAACTCGCCCTCGAGCTGCTCACTACCGATAATCCCTGGGCCGCTCGACGGTTGGCGGAGGACCTGAATATCCTCAACGCCCGCCGCCAGAGGATCGAGGAGGAGATGCTCAACCGGGTGTTGCCCACCCTTGACCACGCCGCCCCGGCCTACGTAGTGCACGATCCAGAGGGAAATGCAGGGGTGATGGGAATTGTGGCCAGCCGGATCTTGGAGCGGTTTTACAAGCCGGTCTTCATCATCGCCGAGGGAAAGGGCAGCGTGCGCTCGACGCCCGGCATCAGCGCGGTGGGGGCATTGCGGGCCAGCGCTGGCTTCCTCAAGCGCTTTGGTGGGCACGCGCAGGCTGCGGGGTTTGCCATCGCCGAGGAGAACATCCCCCTCTTTCGGGAAGCCGTCTACCGCTACGTGGCCCAGCATCCGGCCCCGATCCCCGAGGTTCACCTGGACGGCAGCCTCAGCGGAGAGGACTTCGCCGAGCTGTACGAGGCTTTGCAGTTCCTCGAGCCTTTGGGTCAAGAAAATCCCGAGCCCCTTTTCTACCTCAGGGGCAAGCCGGAGAGGGTGGCCACGATGGGCGAGGGCCGTCACCTGCGGTTTTACCTGGATGGGATCAAGGTGGTGCGCTGGAAAGACTCGGGCGAGAATCTGCCGCAGGCCGAAGTCGAGCTAGCGGCCAGCCTGACCGTTAACGAATGGCGGGGAGAACGGGCGCTCGAGCTGCGGGCCCTCGCCTACCGCGCTCCACAGCCAGACGAGGCCCCCCCCGACGACGCGGGCTGGGCCAAGCCGGTCGCCTTTCGGAGCGTTTTGCAGGAGGTTGTAGCGGCGAAGTTACCCGTGTATGTGGCCCCCGAGGGAGCAGCCTGGTTCGCCGCTCGAGGGGTTCCAGTGGTCTGCCCAGAGGAAGCCGAAGTGTGGTTCGGCCTCCCGGAGTCGGCGGTTTCCCCCCCCAGCGTCGTACGGGTTGCCCTTTCCGAGAAAGCGCTGAACGGGCTCGTTCCCCAGGTAGGTAAACCCCATTTCCGCAAGGTTGTCGCAGCCTGGGAACGGGGTTTGGCCCCGGGCGAACCCTGGGCCACGGTCTTCCACGAGCTGGGCCTTAGGGATCCGGCTTTGGCGGAGGGCGCCAACCTTTACGCCTCCGCTACCTATCGCTGGCTCAGCTTGCGGGCGGCGTTGGGGCGGCGACTGGCGACGGCTTACCGAATCCGCTCGGTGGAGATGTTGTCCGAGGCCATTGAGCGTTGGTGGGAGCTTGCAGTCAACTTGAAGGAGGGCAGGCGTGTACCGGCGCTTCCGTGAGGCCCACGAGGTCCGTATCCACACCATCCACTACCGGCTATACGGGATGATGTACCTGATTCCCGGCGGGGGCACCGCAGACCTTCTCAACGCCGAGGGGAAAGACTACCTTCCCACCACTGGGGTCTTGCTCTATGAAGCCGGTTACCAACACCCTCCCGACCCCAAAGACCTCAAGGCCAGCGCCGACTTCGTGGCGGTGCAGAAGGGCCATATCCGCTGGCTTGTGGGAGGGCGCCCCGCCACCTTGCGCACTTCGCGGGCCATGGTCGAGCGGCGGCGGCTGGCCCTGCTCTACGCCGGCTATTTCCTTGCGGGGGAGCTCGAGCTTCCCAAAGGGGTCCGGCTCTCGGACTTTCTCTCCACCACTAAGCCCTTTCAGACCCTGTACGACGTAGGGCTCTACCTCCTGCAACCCCGGCGCCCGGTGATTGAGCTCGAGCCTTACGAACGCTTTGAGTTCGTGACGGTAAACCTGGCCCAGGTCGAGGGGGTGCTCGAGGCTCCGGCGGGCTCGCCTGAGGATACCCGGTTGACGCTCTTCGGGTGAGGAAAGAGCGCCTCAGCGGTTAGGGTCGCCGTAGGGGAAGATGGGGTCGCAGTGGGGGTCGCTGCTGGGGGTGATGGCGTTGTCGGCCCTTACGAAGGCGCTGCCCTCGGTTCCGTTGAACCCGCGCACCCACAGCCGGTGAGCGACCGGAGTCACCACGATGGTCTGGGCTTCCACCCCGAGGCGCTGGATCTGCCCGTCGCCGTCGGTATCGGCGGCGATGTAGGAGACGATGTTGTTGTTGCCCAGATCGAAAAACTGCACGTCGCCTAAGTATTTGGCCTCGGGGTCATCGGTGGGAGTCTTCAGGTTGGGGTCATCCTTGGTGACGTAGACCTCGAGCCGGGTCAAAAGCCCGCTCTTGTTGAAGCGGAAGTCAATCAGGGTATCGCGGTTGGTGCAGAATGTCGCTTGGCTTTGAAGGTTGCTGATGACCGGAGGAACCAGCTTGACCTCAACCACCCCACAGCTCGCCAGCAGCGCGCCCACAATGGGAAGCAAGAAGGCTTTTTTCATGCTTCTCAGGCTATGCCTCGAGCGTGAGACGGCCTTAGGCGGGGTGTTAAGTCAGGGTGCGGCTTCTCTCACCCCGCTTTTTCGCAAGTCCAGCACCTCTTTGCGCAGGTTCTGCCGGGCTCTGGCCTCGAAGCGTTGGCGGAAGGGGGCGGTGTGGTAGATGTAGGGGCGCTCGAGGAAACCCATCAAAATCCGCGCTCGCCCCTCTTGGTAGCGTTCCTCGGGCATCCAGGCGTACTCGAGGCGGATGGCCCGGGCGTAAGCGGCGTAGGCCCCGGGCGGGAAACCCAGGACCGCTAGATCCGCGTCGAGCAGCCAGGCGGCGGCCTCGTCGGGGGCCTGGTGGGTCTGGGTCGCCAGGATTAGCCCTCCCACCCGCTCGCCCAGCGCTTCCTCGAGCCCCAGAGCGTTCAGCTGGGTTTGGGCTAGCTCGGCGCTGCGCTTCTCGTTGTCGGTGCGGGCGGGGTCATATACGGCATCGTGAAACCACCCCGCCAACTCGACGGCGGAGCGCTCCGGGATGGCGTATCCCTCTAGCAGAGAAAACAGCACCTCGAGATGGGACAGGTTGTGGTAGGCCCGGTGGATTTCGCTGTAGCGTCGGCAGAGGTCTTCGAACACCCCCCCGGCGGTGCCCTTCGCGAGGCCAAGGGCGTCCATCAGCCGGCGCCACCGCCAGGCCAGCTTGTTACGGATGCGCACAGCCGGGCCTCCTTTGCCCCGAGTGCGGCTAGCCTGAACCCCGCCTACTGGAGCCGGGCCAAGTTGTCGCGGATGCGCTCGAGCTGGGCCCGGTGCTCGGCCAGCCGCTCGCGTTCGGCCTCGACCACCTCGGGCTTGGCCCGCTCCACGAAGCCAGGGTTGGCCAGTTTGCGCTCGGCGCTCTCGACAGCCTTCTCCAGCTCGGCTAGGCGTTTTTTCTGGCGCTCGAGGAAGCCCGATAGGTCCCCCTTCGGTTGCAGGTAGACGGTCACGCTGGGGGTCACCTGGGCAATGGCCTTCTCGGGGGTGCCCAGCGTGGCCTCGGCCCTGGCGAGAAAGCGGAAGAGGGCCAGGTTCTCCATGACCAACCCCGCGCCCGGGCCGTCGAGGTGGATCAAAATCTCCTGCTGGGGGGCTACGCCCAGCTCCGCGCGCAGGTTGCGGGTGGCGGTGATGGCCTCTTGCAGGGTCTCGAAGGCCCGCTCGGCCTCGAGGTCGCGCCCGCCGGGCGTGGGCCACTCTTGCAGGGCGAGTTGCTTGGGGTCGCCGGTCAATGCCTCGTATAGCTCGGAGGTGATGAAGGGCATGATGGGGTGCAGCAGCTTGAGCAGCGTGGCGAGGGTGGTCTCGAGGGCCTGCATCGTGGCCTGGTTGCCCTCGCGCAGCGCGGGTTTGGCCGCCTCGAGGTACCAGTCGCAGAACTCGCTCCAGACCAGCTCGTAGATCAGGCGGGCCGCGCGTCCCAGGTCGTAGGCCTCGTAGGCCTCGGTGATCTCGGCGATGCCCCGGTTGAGGCGGGAGGTCATCCAGCGGTCGGCCAGGGTCAGGTCTTCGCGTTTTGCGTCTTGCGTTTGGCGTATAGCGTCTTTGTTCATCAGCACGAAGCGCGCCGCGTTGTAGAGCTTGTTGGCGAAGTTGCGCCCCTGCTCGTAGCGCCGGGGGTCGTGGCGGATGTCCTGCCCGCCGGTGGCCAGGTAGTCCCAGGCGAAGCGGCAGGCGTCGGCCCCGTACTGGTCGATGAGCTCGAGGGGATCGATGCCGTTGCCCTTACTCTTGGACATCTTCTGGCCCTTGGCGTCGAGGTAGAGGCCATGCAGCACGATGGTGTGGAAGGGGGCTTGGCCGGTGAACTGGTAGCCCGACATCTGCATGCGGGCCACCCAGAAGAAGAGGATGTCGTAGCCCGTCACCAGCACGTCGGTGGGGTAGAACTTCTTCAGGTCCTCCGTATCGTCGGGCCAGCCCAGGGTGGAAAAGGGCCACAGCGCCGAGGAGAACCAGGTGTCGAACACGTCCTCGTCGCGCCTGAGCTTGAGCCCGGCGTAGCGGGGGTCTTGGTCGCAGTCGAGGTCGGGGTTTTCGGGGTCGGGCACGTAGACGTTGCCCTCCTCGTCGTACCAGGCGGGGATTTGGTGGCCCCACCAGATCTGCCGCCCGATGGCCCAGTCGCGGATGTTCAAGAGCCAGTCGCGGTTCACCTTCTCCCAGCGCTCGGGCACCAGGCGCATCTCGCCGCGCTCGAGCCCCTCCAACACCTTCTGGGCCACCGGCTTCATGCGCACGAACCACTGCGTCAGCAGCATGGGCTCGATGGGCTCCTTGGTGCGCTCAGAGAGGGGAAGCTGCACGGTGTGGGTCTCCACGCCCTTGAGGTAGCCCTCCTCCTCGAGCCGCCGGGCCACCTTTTCGCGCGCCTCGAAGCGGTCGAGGCCGCGGAACTCCTCGGGCACCAGCTCGCCCGTCAGCTTGGCGTTCAGGTCGATGACGCTGGGCATCTCCAGGCCGTGTCGCAGGCCGATCTCGAAGTCGGTGGGGTCGTGGGCCGGGGTGATCTTGAGCGCGCCGGTGCCGAACCCGCGCTCCACGGCCTCGTCGGCGATGATCGGAATGAAACGGTCGGTGAGGGGGATGCGCACCCGACGGCCCACCAGGCCTTTATAGCGCTCGTCCTCGGGGTGCACCGCCACCGCCACGTCGGCGAAGATGGTCTCGGGGCGCTGGGTGGCGATTTGAATTCCACCCGGCTCGTCCTCGAAGGGGTACTCGAGCACCCAGAGCTGGCTAGGGCGCTCTTCGCGCTCGACCTCGAGGTCGGAGAGCACCGTCTGCGCCACCGGGTCCCAGTTCACGATGCGCTTGCCGCGGTAGGCCAGCCCCTGGTGGTAGTACTCGATGAAGGCCCGCCGTACCGCGCGGGAGAGGCCAGGGTCCATGGTGAAGCGCTCGCGGCTCCAGTCGCAGCTCGCCCCGATGCGGCGAAGCTGATAAAGGATGGTGCCGCCGTTCTTCTCCTTGAACTCCCACACCCGCTGCAAGAACCTCTCCCGGCCCAGGTCGTGGCGGCTCTTGCCCTCCTTGGCCAGCTCGCGCTCGACCAGCACCTGGGTGGTGATGCCGGCGTGGTCGGTGCCGGGGAGGTAGAGCGCTTCGTAGCCTTGCATGCGCTTGAAGCGGATGATGGTGTCGATGAGGGTGTTGTCCAGCGCGTGCCCTAGGTGCAGGTTGCCGGTCACGTTGGGCGGGGGGATCACGATGGTGAAAGGCCCCTTGCCCTTGCCCGCGTTGAGCTCGGGCCTAAGCGGGTTTTTGGCCCACTCCTCGGCCCAGCGGGGTTCTACTGCGTGTGGATCGTAGGTTTTGGCTAGCTCTGCGTGTTCGGTCATAGCCCCTCCTCGTGGTTGAGCCTCGAGCGCAGCGTCTCGAGCTTGGCCTCCAAATTCCAGTTCGGCCGAACGTCCCCGAGAGGTACGAAGCGCTGGAGATAGGCCAACCCAGCGCCTTCCTCTCCGCTCAGGACAGCCCACTTCCAGGCGTTCGGGGTAGCTGCTGGCGCCTCCAGCCAGAAGAAATACCAGCGCTCCGGCTGGTTTCGCCCGGAAGGTGAGTTCAGGGTCGAGCTTCCCAAAAAGCGGGGGTTCTCCGGCTTTAACCCGGCTTCCTCCCAGCTCTCCCGCACCGCGGCTTGCGCAGGGGTTTCTCCTGGCTCGATGCCGCTTGCGACGACCGACAAACCGGCTTCCAGGCTGGCGTCGCCGTGCTCAAAGACAAGCCCCTCGCTTCGACCCCTGGTGATGTAGCAGACTGCCCGGTTGCGCATACCCCCTCCCAAAGCGAAAACGCCCGCACAGATACCCTGCACGGACGAGGAAACCCCCGCGGTACCACCGCGCTTCTCGGGCCTTAGCCCAAGCACTCGGACGTGCTGTGACGGGCACTCCCGGAGGGCTCTACTTGGCCAACGGCCTTTCTTCCCCCTGGCTCGCGGGCGACGTTCGGTCTCGCAACCTTCGGATTCTCTCTCAGCCCCCCTCGCGGGTGGAAGAATCCTCTCTGTGAAGTGGGAGAGACCTACTCTTCCCGGTCAACGCCTGAGTTCAGTATACACGGAGGGTGACCCGAATGCTGCGGCTGGTGGGCGGATCTCGAGGGCCTATCGGGCTAACTTTATTTCATCTCCACCATGCCGCAGGCGATGCTGGCTCCCACCGGTTGGGGGCTGTTGGAGTGGACGTTGACGTAGGTGGTGCCCGAGGGGTACTTGACGCTGGCCGGGAGCTTGGTGAAAGCCACCGCGTTGCCGTTGGCATCGGCTACCAAGCTGGCGAGACCGAGGAGCTTGTCGCCGTTTTGGGCTTGGCAGTTGGCGTCCCCCTTGTCGTTGTAGTGGATGTGGTTGGCGTAGCTGCCGGAGCTTGGCTTGAGGCCCTCGAGCCGCACGAAGACCTCATGCTCGCCCGAAGGCAGGGTCAGGATCACCGCGGTACCCTTGAGCCCCCCCTCTCCGGTGAGCATGGCGTAGCGCACCTCCGGCTTGCCCATCTGGGCCAGGGCAAAAATCCCCACCATCCCTGCTATCGCCAAAATTGCCATGATCCGCTTCATGCTGGACCTCCTTCCCCAAGGGGGCCTTACCTTGGCTGGGCCAGGTGCTATAGGATGCTCGAGGTCTGGCTCAAGCTTCAGTGTCTCAGAATTTGCCCTTGACGAATGTGGGCCAGCTCGAGGTAGAGGCCCGCGGCTTTGCCTTGCCCTTCGCTGTGGAACCCGAGCCCCCTTCAATGTGACCCCCCCCCCTGTTAGCGGGCGCACCCTCTGTTTAGGCTGATCCCGATGGGTACGATTAGCGAAGCCTCGGTGTTGGAGGCCCTCAAAACCGTCAACGATCCTGAGCTGCACAAGGATCTGGTGACCTTGGGAATGGTCGAGAAGATCGTGGTGGAGGGGGCTAAAGTGGGGGTAAAGATCAACCTTACCACCCCCGCCTGTCCGCTCAGGGAGCGGATCGAGTCCGATGTGCGGACGGCCCTCGCCAAAGTGGGGGCCCACCACGTGGAGATTCAGTTTGGGGCGCAGGTGCGCTCCCCCGGGCAGATGGCCTTGCCGGGGATCAAACACGTCATCGCCATCGCCTCGGGCAAGGGCGGGGTGGGGAAGAGCACCGTGGCGGCTAACCTGGCGGTAGCGCTGGCCCAGGAGGGGGCCAAGGTGGGTTTGCTCGACGCCGACATCTACGGCCCCTCGCAGGCTCAGATGTTCGGTACACAGTCCCAGAAGCTCATGGTGGACGACCAAAAGCGCATCGTGCCGCTCGAGCGCTACGGGATCAGGCTTCTCTCCATCGCCAACATTGTGCCCGCTGGGCAGGCTTTGGTCTGGCGCGGACCTATCCTGCACGGCACGGTGCGGCAGTTCTTACAGGACGTGGCTTGGGGTGAGCTTGATTACCTGATCGTGGACTTGCCTCCCGGTACTGGAGACGTGCAACTCTCGCTCTCCCAGCTGGCTAAACTCTCCGGGGCGGTGATCGTCACCACCCCCCAGGATGTAGCCCGCATTGACGCAGAGCGCGCTTTGGATGGGTTCAGGAAAGTCCAGGTGCCGATTTTGGGGATTGTCGAGAACATGTCGTTCTTTGAACAGGCGGGGCAAAAGACCTATATCTTCGGGCAGGGGGGTGGGCGCAGGATGGCCGAGACCTACCAGACCGCCTTTTTGGGGGAGATTCCCCTGGCCCCCTCGGTGCGCGAGGGGGGGGACGCGGGCACCCCGGTGGTGGTATCGGCTCCCGATTCCCCGGAAGCTCAAGCCTTTCGCCAGATCGCGCGCAACCTAGCGGGGCAGATGTCGGTGCAGACTTTTATGTCGCTGCCGATGGCATAGCAACCCGGCTTCCAGTTACGAATTGGAGTTGTGGAACAATAGCTAGGGTAGAGGTACTCACTCTGCCATTTGCGCTTTATGGGCCAAGCCCATAGCGGGAGCCCTGAATGGTTGGTCTGGGTGATACCAAGCTGAAAATCCTCGAGCGCCTGCGTACCCAGGCGGCCAGTGTCACCGATCTGGCCGATGAGATGGGGATTAGCCGGGTGGCAGTGCATAAGCACCTGGAAGACCTTATGCGCGAGGGCTTGGTGCGGGCTAGAGTGGAAAAGTGCGAGGGGCGGGGTCGCCCTAAGCAGGTCTTCGTAGCGGTAGACGAGCAGGCCGGTTATGTTCGGCTATGCGATGAGGTGCTCGTACACCTCAAGGAGCTGTTCGGCGCCGGGGCGGTGCTTCAGGTGCTCTCCCGGCGCAACGAGCGGCTGGCCGAGACGCTAGCCCCGCGGCTTGCGGGGCTTTCTTTGGAGGATAAGCTGTGCGTGCTCGCAGGCTACCTCACCGAGCAGGGGTACCAGGCCCGCTGCTACGAGGAAAATGGGCACTGGTACCTAGAGCAGGGCCGCTGCCCCAAGCTCGCCCTCTCCTCTGGCCACGCAGAGCTATGCCAGGCTGAGCTACAGCTTTACGAGCGGCTCCTAGGGGTTCCGGTGGTGCGGGAAGAGCGCATTGCGGCGGGGGGAGAGTGTTGCCGGTACCGGATTGGCTGAGCAGGGCTTTAGCCATCCGATGGTGTGGGATCGGATCCTTTCGCCTGCAACATGAGGCCTGGAGCGTCTAGAGGTTATGACCCACAAAGCTAGGTTCTACGTGGTCTGGAAAGGCCGAAACCCCGGTATTTACGCCACTTGGGTTGATACGGAGGCTCAGGTCAAAGGCTTCGCTGGCGCCAAATTCAAAGGTTTTGATTCGCTGAAAGCCGCACAGCTTGCTTTTGAGGGTGCTGCCCAACCTAAAGCCGAGCAGGGGGCCCTTTGGCACCTGACTTCGCCCGGCGGAGAGATGCCGGAGCAGCCCATCCCTGACTCCCTCTCGGTGGATGCCGCTTGTAGTGGGAATCCGGGATGGCTCGAGTACCGCTGCTTGGATAACCGCACCGGTCGGGTCGTGTTCAAAGAAGGCCCTTTCCAGGATGGCACCAACAACGTGGGTGAGTTTTTGGCCATCGTCCAGGCGCTGGCTTGGTGTAAGGAAAAGGGCCTGAAGCTGCCCGTCTATTCGGACTCGAGGGTGGCGATCTCCTGGGTTCGCCAAAAAAGGTGTAAGACCAACCTAAAGCCCACCGAGCACAACCAAAAGCTCTTCGCCCTGATCCGCTGGGCCGAGCGCTGGTTGGCCGAGAACCCCTACGACAACCCGGTGCTCGAGTGGAACTCCAGGCTATGGGGCCAAATCTCCGCCGACTACGGGCGGAAGTAGGGGCCCTAGGGTTTCGGCTTGCCGACCTCGAGCGCTTTAGGCTGGCCTCTCAGGTTGCGAATGGCCGTCCAGATCAACACTGCGGCGAAGGTCACCCGCAACCAGACTTCGGGCAGCTGGTTAGCTACCAGCCCCCCTGCGAAGGCCCCCCCGATGATCCCTATGACCAGCCCAGGCACCACTTCGCGGGCCAGGTGGCCGTGTTTGTAGTGGGTGTAAGAGCCTACCAGGGCCGAGGGAATCATGGCCAGAAGCGAAGTCCCCTGGGCTACGTGCTGCTCCAGGCCTGCCAGCAGGACCAAAATCGGCACGATGATGGTTCCGCCTCCCACTCCCAACAGCCCCGAGGCAAACCCGGCCAGCAGCCCTGCCGCTCCCATCGGCAACACCCGAAGCCACCCCTGGAGCGGTTCTTCAACGTGGGGGATGTAGGGTTTGAGGATCAACAGAAAGGCCACGGCGATCAAATACCAACCGAAGATGCGCTTGAGCCGCCGTTCGGAGAGCTGGTTGGCGAAGAGGGCTCCGGCCCTCGCGCCGATCATCGCGGTAGGGATGATAAACAGCGCTGCTACCCAATCCACGGCTCCCTGGCTGGCGTAGGTGAAAGCTCCGGCGAAGCCGGTGAACGCCACGGCTACCAGGCTGGTGGCGGTGGCCCGGTGCTGGCTGAGCTTGAGCAGGCTCACCATCAAGGGTACCGCGATGACCCCGCCGCCCAGGCCCACCAACCCGCCGAAAATTCCCGATAAAAGACCGATCCAGAGGCTTGGCAGATTCACCCGTTCGTTATACCACTTTTAGATTCAAATTCAGGGTGCAAGAGGAAGGGGATCAAGTGCTGATGCAGAAAATCTTCCACCTGAGCATCGTCCTCGAGCTGCCCGGCTTGCTGATATAGGTCGGCCACCGCATCGGCGTAGCGGTCCGGGTAATCATCCAAGGCCAAACCTTGGGGTTCCCACTGGGCCTCCGCCTGACGCACGGCTGCGTTGTGTTGGGCCACGAACTCGGCCCAGCCGGCCAGCAGGTCTAACAGCATCTGCACCTTAGAAAGCGCCATGCCTTATCCTATCCCAGCTCCCAGGCCGCGGGCACATCACCGCCAGCCAGGGCAGCCCCCGCGCCTTCATTCAGCGCTCTGGTGCGGGTTACACCACGGGGTTGGGGGGTTCTTGGCCGGATAGAACCGCCAGCAGGTTCCTTACCGCGACCTCGGCCATGCGCTCGCGGGTTCGGCGGCCCGCCGAGCCCAGGTGAGGGGTCACCACGACGTTAGGGAAAAAGAGCAGGGGGTGATTCGCCGGCAGAGGCTCGGGGTCGGTTACGTCGAGCCCGGCTCCGCCCAGATGCCCTGAGCCAAGCGCCTCGAGCAGGGCTGGGGTATCCACGATGGGGCCTCGAGCGGTGTTGACCAAAATGGCCCCAGGTTTCATCCGAGCGAAGCGCTCGCGGTTTAGCAGCCGGTGCGTATCGGGAGTAAGGGGGGTATGGAGGGATACGAAATCACTGTCGGCGAGCAAGCCCTCGAGGTCGCGGTACTCGGCGCCCAGCGCCAGGGCCTCGGGTTTGGGGGTGCGCGAGTGGTAGAGAAGGCGCATCGAGAATCCCCTAGCCCGCCGGGCCATGGCCTGCCCGATGGCGCCAAACCCTATGAGGCCCAAGGTAGCGCCGTGAAGTTCGCTTCCGAGCAAAAGCTCGGGATGCCAGGTCTTCCATTCGCCTCGGCGCACGTAGTCCACCCCCTCCACGATTCGCCTGGCCACCGCGCACAGCAGCGAGAAAGCCAGATCGGCGGTGGCCTCCATGTTTACCCCAGGGGTATTGGTGACCCGGATGCCCCGGGCTTGGGCCGCGTTGAGATCTATGTTGTTGACCCCTACGGCGTAATTGGCGATCACCCGCAGGCCGGGCCCCGCCGCGTCCATCACGGCGGCGTCAACGAAGTCGTCCACGGTGGGAATCAGGCCGCAGATACCCTGTACCCGCTCGAGCAAGACTTCCCTCGGCGGCGGTAGAAACTCGGGCCAGATGTCGAATTCGAAGCCAGCCCGCCGAATCTCTTCCAGGGCAGGACCAGGGAGGTGGCGGGTGATGAGTACGCGCATCTTCACCCCCGGTTGGCTTCCTGCCAGAGGGTCTGCCCGACCATCCGCACCTGCAAGGCCCGCAGCAGATCGGTCTTGGAGAGGATCCCCACCATCTGGCCGTTTTCCAGCACCACCAGCCGGGAGAAGTGGCACTCGGCCATCCGCTTGAGGGCCTCCAGGGCGCTCGCATCCGGGGAGATGGCCTCGAGCTTACCCATCCGCTCGAAGACGGGGGCTTGCGGGTCGGCCCCGTGCAGGTTCTCCAAGCTCACCAGCCCCAGCACCCGCCCCTCCTCCACCACCGGGTATCCCATGTGGCGCTCGAGCAACATCCGCTGGAGCAGCTCACCTATAGGTAGGGTCGGGGGTACGCTTTTCACCTCGCGGGTCATCAGGTCGCGCACCCGCACCCCCCTTAGGGCCTCGCTCGAGACAGCCTGCTCGGCTTCGCTGCTAGCCGCCATATACACGAAGAAGGCCACTAGCACCAAGAAGAGGTTGAACACCAAGAGTCCGAAGAGGCCCAAGGCGAAAGCGATCAGACGGCTGATCCCGGTGGCGATGCGGGTGGCCTCGAGGTAGGGGCGAGAGAGGGCCAGCAACGAGCGCAAGACCCGCCCACCGTCCAGAGGAAGCGCCGGGAGCAGGTTGAACAGGGCCAGGCTCAGGTTGATAAAGGCCAGGTACCCCAACAGAAACTGCCACCCGGCGGCCTCCGGTAGCACCCCGCGCAGCAAGGTGAAGACCCCTGACAGGGCCAGGCTCACCAGCGGCCCTACGATGGCGACGACCGCTTCGGCCCCACGGGTACGGGGCATATCGCTGAGCTGGGCTACCCCACCCAAAAGCCAAAGGGTGATCTCGCGGGTCTCTACCCCGTACATCCGCGCGGTGACGGCGTGCCCCAGCTCGTGGATGACCACGCTGGCGAAGAGCCCCAAAGCGGCTAGTAACCCCAGCAGGTAGGGGGTGTAGCCCTCGAGCAGGCCAGGGTCGGGCCTGACCCCTAAGAGTTGCAGGTAGGTGGGAAGCCGGCTCCCGATCAGGAAGGCGAAGAGGGGCAAGACGACCAGAAAGCTCACGTCCAGCGAGATTGGAATGCCAAGGAGCTTGAAAGGGAGCCGCAGGGCACTTCTGGACATAACCTCAGTCTAGCGAAGTCCGGGCGGGAATAGCGGAAGAGCGCAGGGCTCGAGCTATGCTACAATGCGCTCGAGCGTATGACCCAGCCCACCTAAACTTCCCAAACCGGGCATCGGCAGCCCCTAGATGGGGCGGGTTCTGGTTTGTTTGGGGGTTTGTGTGTGGAGTTTGCTGCGGGACTCTACTATCCGTATCGTTTGGGTTGGGGAGGTTGTCAACGAGTTTGGTAATGCCCTCCACTACTGGGCGCTGGCCTGGCTGTTATTCCGGGCTTACCCCGAGCGGCCCTGGGTGGCGGCTAGCGTGTTATCGCTGCAGGCTTTGGGCCTGTTGGTCGGCGCCACACTGCTCGGCCCAAATCTAGATCGCTGGAACCGCCGGAGGCTTTTGGCCGGGAGTAACTTCGGGTTGGCGGCGCTGGTAGGGCTGATTCCGCTTTTAATCCAGGCCGATTTTGGACTGGCGGGGTTGTTCGGGGCAGCCTTGGGGATCGGCTTTTTAACCAGCCTGAGCGTTCCCTTGCTGCAGGCCATATTGCCCTCGCTGGTTATCCCGGAGCGCCTGCAACCCCTGCAAGCCCTTTTCGGCCTGACTGCCTCGCTCAGCAGCCTCACCGCGCCCTTGATTGCGGGCCTGCTCATTGCTGCCATAGGGGCGGGGCCGGGGATGTGGATCAATGCGGCCACGTTCGCCTTCGCCGGGCTGTGCTACCTCTGGGTGCGGTTTCCCCCGCAGCGCTACCCCGAGCGTTCCGAGGGTTCGGCTTTCCAGCGGTGGTGGGGGCAGGTACGGGTGGGGCTGGAGTTTGTTCGCTCGAGGCCCGCCGTGTGGGGGATCATCCTGATGGTCGCGGGGCTCAACGCCTTCGCCGACACCTACAACTCCTTGTTCTTGCCCCGCCTCGCCGAACGCTTTTTCACCGACCTCCAACTCCCGGCTTGGCTCGGTTCCGACCCCCAGGCAGCGGGGCGCAGTTTCCTGAGCGCAGCAGCGGTTCGCTATTTGTGGGCAGGCGCTTGGCTAGGTGCGGGGCTAGCCCCGAATCTCGCCCTGGCACTGTGCTTCTGCTTTTTGCAGGGGCTGGGGTTTGCCCCGGTCTCGGTGCTGGTCGGCACGCTCTTGGGCCGACTGGTGCCCGAGGAGCTTCGTGTACTCATCTCCCCGCTGGGGCTGGGAGGGGCGGTGCTATGGTTGTTCTTGGCGGTGGCCCTGCCGGTGGGGGTCGAGCGGCGAAAGCTTTACAGCCAGCTTCTGAGCCAGCGTAGCCAGTTTTCGCCCAGCACCCCGGCCCTGGCCCCCTCGGGCAACAAATCCCCGATCTTGGCGAGGTCGCCGGGCTGGTCTAGCCCCTCGGGGTTCTCGTCCCGGCCAAATCCCCCGTCGAAGTCCGAGCCGATGCCGAGGTGCGCCCACCCGGTGAGCCGGGCGTTGTGCTCGAGGTGGGTTTGCACCACGCGCAAGGGCACCCGCGGCATCCCCCGGTGCCAGGCGGGGTCGAGGAAGAGGTTATAAAGCACTACTCCCACGATCCCCCCCCGAAGGGCAATGGTTCGGATCGTCTCATCGCTCAGGTGACGGTTGGCTAGGGGTGAATCCCATCCGCCCATCAGGGCCCGAGCGTTGGAGTGCGTGGCGCAGAGCGGCCCCCGCCAAAGCTCGAAAGCCTCCCCTACGGCCTGCTCGTCCATGTGCGAGAGGTCCAGGGCCAGGCGGTGTTCTTGCATCGCCGCCAGGAGTTCCCGCCCCAACTCGGTGAGGCCGCCAGGCTCGCGGGTTCCTCCGGCGTAGCGGGTGCGGTTCCAGGAGGGGCCGATGAGCCGCACGCCCTGCTCGGCCCAGAAACTTACCTCCTTGGGTTCGCGCACCGGTTCCGCCCCTTCCATCAGCACCACCAGGCCGGTCACCCGGTCCGATTCCCAGGCTGTGAGGTGAGCCTCGAGTTCGGCCTTGTTCGTAACCAGCCGCACCCACCCGGCCTCCTGCCAGCGCCGGTACACGTCCAGCTGGGCCAGCGCCGCCCGGTGGGCCGTTTCGGGGTCGGAGCACTTCCTCGGCGGGGCGAACAAGGTGGCAAAGACCAGCGCCACGCCGCCCTCCTGCAGCGCCGGGAGGGTAACGGTAGGCATACCCTCGGTACCCGGGTCGCGCTTGCGGATCTCCGCGAGGGGCAGGGTGAGGTCGCGGCCAAGCTCGAGGGCGCCATAAGCGAGGTCGAGGTGAGCATCCACGATCATGGGCCTATGCTACTAAACGCAGGGGGAGGCTTTGGCTATGTTTCGGTGTACCGCTAAACGCGACTTGCGTCGTACGCTATACGCTGTACGCAAAACGCTAAACGCGGGGTGCTCCCTCCCCTAGCAGGGGAGGGCTGGGGTGGGGGTGGTATACGCCCTACGTCGTACGCCATGCGCAAGACGTGACTTAGGTCCTACGTCGTACGTCGTACGCAAAACGCTAAACGCGGGGGACGGGCGGTGCCCGTACACCCGGGGGGCGATCCCCTTCGAGCCCTCTGCGCTCCCTAGGCGCGTCGCTTGACCCCCAGGGGGGCAGGTTGTAACCTAGCCTGCAGTAGGAAAGGAGGCCCTATGAAGCGCGTTGTTCTATACTTGGCTACCCTCGCCTTCGCCTTTGGCTTAGGGATGGCCCAGGACGCTCGCCAGACCACCCTCATCTACGGGGGAGACTGGTCAGACTTGATTACCCTCGACCCCCAGGTGTCGTACGAGTTTACCGGCGGGCTCATCACCGATAACCTCTATGAGACCCTGGTCAAATTCGAGGGCACCGACCTCAGCACCCTCAAGCCGGGGCTGGCCGAGAGCTGGAAGGTAGAGCGGGGCGCCAACGCCTGGACCATCACCTTCAACCTGCGCAAAGGGGTGAAGTTCTCCAGCGGTAACGAGTTCACCGCCAAGGACGTGGTCTACACCTTCGAGCGGGCCTTGGCCCTCAAGGGGCCGGGGTCGTTCCTCTTCACCGACATCGCCGCCCTTCAGCCGGGGGCCACCAAGGCGCTGAGCGACTACGTGGTACAAGTAAGCCTGCCCAAGACCTCCTCGCCCAGCACTTTCCTCTCGATCCTGACCTTCAACATCGGGGGCATCGTGGACTCCGCCGAGGTGCAGAAAAACGCCAAGGGGAACGACTACGGCAAGGAGTGGCTCACCGATCACTCCGCAGGCTCCGGGCCGTTCCGCCTGGTGCGCTGGGACCGGGGCTCGCAGGTGTTGCTCGAGGCCAATCCCAATGCGCGCAACAAGCCTAAGCTCCAGCGCATCATCATGCGCGAGATCAAGGAGGCCACCGTGCTGCGCACCGCGCTCGAGTCCGGCGAGATCGACATCGCCGAGGGTCTCACGCCCGAGGCGGTCAAGGCCCTCTCGGGCAACCCCCGCTTCAAAATCATCAAAGCCGACAGCCTGCGGCTCAACTACCTGGGCATGAACGTCAAGGAAGGGAGCCCCTTTGCCAACCTCAAGGTGCGGGAGGCGGTGCGCTATGCCATCAACCAGGACGAGCTGGTGAACGGGCTGGTGCAGGGCAACGGCACCAAGATCCAGACCATCATCCCCAAGGGCCTCTTGGGCTATAACCCGGCTACCCCCTACAAGTTCGACCCGGCCCGGGCCAAGAAGCTCCTGGCTGAAGCCGGTTACCCCAACGGCCTCGAGTTTGAGCTGCTGGTGAGCACCGGCATCTGCGGCGGAGGGGTTCCCTGCGCCGATATCGCGGCCAAGCTGCAATCGGACTTCGCCAAGGCCGGGCTCAAGGCCAACGTCAAGGCCATCGCCAACGCCGAGGTGCTGCGCACCTACCGCGCCCAAAACCACCAGATGGTGCTGGTGGGCTGGAGCCCCGACTTCCCCGACCCCGACGGCAACGCCACCCCGATGGCGGACTTCGCCGCCAAGAGCATCGCCTGGCGCAACGTCTGGAACAACCCCACCGCCTCCAAGCTGGCCAACCAGGCCTCGCTCGAGACCGACCCCAACAAGCGGGCCGCGCTCTACAAGCTCCTCACCGAGCTGGTGCTGCGGGAGGGCCCCTACGCGATCCTCTACCAGCCTGCGGTGCCCATCGGTATGTCGGCTCAGGTCCAAGGCTTCGTGCGCAGCGCCATCGGCACGGTGCGCTTCGAGAACCTCAGCAAGGCTCAGCCCTAGCGAGGCTCCGTATGGGAAGCCGGAGGTGAAGGCTGCTCCGGCTTCTGCTTTCTAAGTCTATGTTTTCCTACCTCGTTCGCCGGTTGTTTTTTGTCATCTTCGTCGTGTGGGGGGTCACCTTCGCTACGTTTTTCATCGCCCAGGTGGTTCCCATCGACCCAGCGGTGGCTGCGCTGGGCGATAACGCGCGGGAAGAACAGATCCAGGAGTTCCGCGAGCGCTACGGCCTGAACAAGTCCAAGCCCGAGCAGTACCTCATCTACATGAAACGCCTGTTCGCGGGGGACTTGGGTAACTCCCTACGCACCCAGCGCCCCGTACTCGAGGACCTTCGGGAATTCTTCCCGGCTACTGTCGAGCTTTCCGTGGCCGCTTTTTTGGTCGCGCTCGCCCTGGGAATCCCTATGGGGATCTGGGCAGCCATTCGGCAGAACTCCTCGGTGGACGTGGGGGTGCGGATCTTGGCGCTGTTCGGCGGGGCTACCCCGGTCTTCTTCCTGGCGGTGCTGCTGCAGTATGTGCTGGCCCAGCGGCTTGATGTACTGCCGGTGCAGGGCCGCCTGGACGGCTTTTTGTTCCCTCCGCCGCGCGTCACTGGAATGGTGGGGGTTGACGCTTTGTTGGCTCGAGACTGGACGGCCTTTTTTGACTCGCTCAAACACCTGATCCTTCCGGCTTTCGTGCTGGGGGCTTTCTCGGCGGCCATCCTAACCCGCATGACTCGGGCCACTATGCTCGAGGTGCTCTCGCAGGATTACATCCGCACCGCCCGGGCCAAGGGATTGGCGGAGCGGGTGGTAATCTTTCGCCACGCCCTCAAGAACGCCTCGCTGCCGGTGTTGACCCTGCTGGGCGGGCTTTTGGGCGGTTTGCTCTCGGGGGCGGTGCTCACCGAGACCATCTTCAGCTGGCCCGGCATCGGGCGCTACGTGACCCAGTCCGCCACCAGCCTGGACTTCCCGGCAGTGATGGGCGTGACCTTGCTGGTGGGGCTGGTCTATGCCCTCATCAACCTGGTGGTAGACCTCCTATATGCCTTTCTCGACCCCAGAATTCGCTACGCTTAGGTGAAGCATGGCCGTCGCTATCCAAGCCCCGACCTCTCGACGTTCCCGCCCGCTGCGGCGCTTCCTGCGCAACAAGGGCGGGTTGATCGGCCTGGGACTTTTGGTATTGCTGGTGCTGGTAGCCGTGCTGGCTCCGGTGATCACCCCCGACCCCATCGCGCAAGACATCTCCGCCCGGCTCCAGCCGCCCTCCGCGCAACACCTCCTGGGCACCGATCAGCTGGGCCGCGACGTGTGGGCTAGGGTGGCCCACGGGGCGGGGATCTCGCTCAGGGTGGGCTTTGGGGTGGTGATCCTGTCGGTGTTGATCGGGGTGGTGGTGGGGCTGTTGGCCGGTACCCTGGGCGGGGCCTGGGACAACCTGCTGATGCGCTTTACCGACATCTTCTTCGCCTTTCCTTCGCTCATCCTGGCGATGGCCATCGCTGCAGCCCTGGGTCCCAACCTCAACAACACCGTGATCGCGGTGGCGTTGGTGAGCTGGCCGATTTATGCCCGGCTGGTGCGGGCCAACGTGCTGGCCCTGCGCGAGCGCGAGTACGTGGAAGCGGCGCGGGCCTTGGGGGCTAGCAGCCTGCGCCTGATGCTGCGCCATCTCCTGCCCAACACCCTCACCCCCGTTTTCGTGCAGGCCAGCTTTGATGTGGGCGGGGCTATCCTCACCGCTGCCGGACTCTCCTTCATCGGTTTCGGGGCCCAGCCCCCCACCCCGGAGTGGGGTGCGATGGTTTCCGAGACGCGCAATTTCATCGCCGAGGCCATCTGGGCTCCGACGGCCCCAGCGGTGGCGATCCTGCTGACGGTGCTGGCCTTCAACCTGTTGGGGGACGCCCTGCGGGACGTGCTCGATCCCAGGGCGAGGGACTGAGCGCGATGGCGGGAATTTTTCAGGGCTCGAGCACCACCTTCCCGGTGCTGGCCCGTTGCAGTACGTACTGGAAAGCCTGAGCGGCTTCTTCTAGCCGGAATACCCGGCCCACTACTGGCCTCACGTGGCCCGCGGCCAGCAGGGGGGTGAGGAACTGGGTAGCCTCCAGCATGGCCTCGCGGTCGGCCAGGAAGGGCACCAGCCACACCCCGATCACCGATAGGTTCTTTTTCATCAGCTCCACCGGACGCAACGTGGCCTGCTGCTGGCTGGCCGAGCCGATCACCAATAGACGCCCGCGCGGAGCCAGCATCCGCAGGCTTTGGGCGAAGCCTTCCCCGCCGACCAACTCCATCAGCACATCCACGCCCTTGCCGCTGGCCTCGCGGACTTTGGCCTCGAGCTCGGGGTCGGTGGAGAGAAAAGCGTGATCGGCCCCCAGGCTGCGGGCTAGCTCGAGCTTCTCCTCCCGCGAGGCGGTGGCGATCACCTGCAAGCCCATCGCCTTGGCCACCTGCACCGAAGCCGTGCCCAAGGCCCCGCCCGCGGCCTGGATCAGCACGCTCTCGCCCACTTTGGCCTGCCCCAGGCTGTGGAGGGCGAAGAAAGCGGTGTAGAAAGAGACTGGCAGGGCAGCCGCTTGGTGGGGGCTCAGGTTGGGAGGAACCGGCAGCACGGCCTGGGCCGGCACGGTCGCGTATTCGGCAAAAGCCCCGCTCCCCAGGGCAGCTACCAGCTGGCCGGGCTGCAAGCCCTCCACCCCTTCGCCCAGCTCCTCGATCGTCCCGGAGAACTCCATTCCCGGCACGTAGGGCAAGCGGGTGCGGGTGAGGTACTCCCCCCGCACCGCCAAGATGTCGGCAAAGTTGAGCCCGATGGCCCGCACCCGAACCAAGACCTCGCCTGCTTTGGGCGCGGGCTTGGGGAGCTCAGCCAGCTGCAACACCTCAGGGCCGCCCAGTTTTTGCACCACGATGGATTTCATCTTGCCTCCTCTGCGATGCGCTCGAGCTGCCCCAGGTGGTTGAGATCGTGCCCGGCGACGAAGCGCAGGAGCATCCGCAGGCTTTCCCACTCCTCCCGCTCGGGGTGGTAGTAGGTGCGCTCCAGGTCTTCCTCGCTCAGGCCGCGCAAGAGTGCGAGGTTCCAGGCCCGCAGGGCCTTAAAGGTCTCATAGGCTAGCCCCATGGGCAAGCCCCCGTAGCGTACGGCCCAGGCGTCCTGGTCGAAGGGCTGTACCGTGTGGTTGTCCTGCGCGAGGGTCTGGCGGAAGCGAAAGCCCATGGCTAGCTCGGTGTCGGCCAGGTGGCACAGAATTTCGCGCGCGGTCCACTTACCCGGAGCATAGCTCCTCTCGGGCTCGAGCCGGGGCAAAAGTGCCTCGAGCTGCTGGGGGGTGTCTGCTAGGCAAGCTAGCGGGTCACGCTCCCCCAGCAGGCCGATTATGCGGGCAAGATAGGGATTCATGCTTCCATGCTATCGCGCCGCTAACCCCTCGCGTCTTGCGCTCAGCTACGCCCCCGCAAACGACAGCTCCGCCACCTCGACCATGGGGGCCCCCAGGGCCATGCCCCAGTACTCCCACTCGAGCTCACCCCCTACCGCGCTGATGCTTTGCAAAAGCGTGAGCAGGTTTCCGGCCACGGTGAAGTTCTCCACCGCGTAGGCCACCTCACCCCCCTCGAGCTTGAGGCCCAGGGCCTGCAGGCTGAAGTCGCCCGAGATGGGGTTGGCCCCGGCGTGGAGGCCCATCATCTCGGTCACCAGGACCCCCTCTTCCAGCCGGACCCCGGATCCGGGCTTGAGGAAGAGGTTGGAGTAGCCCACCCCCAGCACGCCCTTGTAGCCGCGTTGGGCGTGGCCGGTGGACTCCACGCCCATCTTCCGCGCGGTCTCGGAGTTGTGGGCAAAGCCCTTCAGCACGCCCTGCTCGATGATGACCAGAGGGCGCGAAGGCGTCCCTTCGGCGTCGAAGGGGCGCGAGGCGATGCCGCCCGGCAAGGTGGGGTCGTCCACGATGGTCACCAGCCCGGAGGCCACCCGCTCCCCCACCCTGTCCGCCAGCAGGCTCTTGCCCTCGAGCACGTTCTTGGCCGAGAACAAGAAGCTGATGACGCCCAGGAGCTGGGCGAAAGCCTTGGGCTCGAAGTAGGCGCGGTATTTCCCGGTCTTGAGGGGCCTAGCCCCCAGCAGGCGGGCGGTGCGCTCGATGAGTTCCAGGGCGGTCTTGCCGGGCTCGAGGGCGTGGAACTCCCGGCTCACATCGACGTTCCAGCTCTGCTTGGGTGCCCCGCCCCTCTCGAGGATGGCCGAGCCCATCAACACGCTCACCCCGGTACGGTAGCCTCCGCTGGCCCCTTGGGTCGAACCCAACACCACCTCGACCTCCTGCTCCCGGTAGGCGGTGCGGGGCACCTGCTTGACCCGCGCGTCCTGACGCAAGGTGGCCTCCACCGCCAAGGCCGCGGCCTGCTTCTTTTCCAGGGGGGCCGAGAGCCCCTCGCCCAGCAGGTCGTGCTGTCCCAGCGCCTGCCCTGCCGGGATAAAAGCCTCCCCTCCGGCCTGGAGCAGGGCGTTTTCGTAGGCTTCCTGCATCGCCCAGTCCAGGGCCTCGGGGGTCTTCTCCTCGGTGTAGGCGTAGCCCACCTTGCCCTCCACCACCACCCGCACCCCGAGGCCGCCCTGGGTGGCCTGGGTGATCTCCTCCAGCCGCCCCTCGAAGGCGCTGAGGCTCATCTCGCGGGTCTCGGTGGCCAGCACCTCGGCCTCGAGGCCTATCTGGCGGGCTTTTTGCAGCAGGTAGTCCTTGGCTTCTTCGAAGTTCATGCCTGACCTCCCACCACGATCTCGGAGATCAGCAGGTGGGGCTGGCCTACCTCTACCGGCAGGCTCCCCGAGAGGCTGCCACACATGCCGGGAGCGGTCTCGAGGTCGCTGGAGACCGCCGCGATCTTCGAGATGCTGTCGGGGCCCTTGCCCACCAACATGGCTCCTCGCACCGGCTCCTCGATGCGGCCACGACGGATGATGTAAGCCTCCTTGACCCCGAAGTTGTACTCCCCCGAACCCGGCTTGACCTGCCCCCCGCCCATGTCCTTGGCGTAGAGGCCAAACTCGATCCCCTCGAAGAGCTTCTCTTTGGGGGTGTCGCCGGGGGCGATGAAGGTGTTGCGCATGCGGCTGGTGGGGGCGAAGGTGTAGTCCTGGCGGCGTCCGGAGCCCGTGGGGCGCAAGCCGGTACGCAAGGCGCCCCAGCGATCGACCATGTAGCCCTTGAGCACGCCGTTCTCGATGAGCACGGTACGCTCGGTGGCCAGGCCCTCGTCGTCGAACTCGGAGGAGCCCCAGCCGTGGGGGGTGGTGCCGTCGTCGATGTAGGTGACGCAAGAGCTGGCCACCTTCTCGCCCAGCCGGTCGGAGAGCACGCTGGCCTTCTTGGCTACCGAAGTGGTCTCCAGCAGGTGCCCCAGCGCTTCGTGGAAGATCACCCCGCCGAAGGCGTTGCCGATGACCACCGGCATGGTGCCCGCCGGGGCAGGCTTGGCCCGCAGGTTGGTCATGGCCTGCTCTCCGGCCTGGCGGCCCACCACGCTGGGGGGGTAGAGTTCGAAGAGCTCGAGACCCACGCTCTTCCCCGGCCCCATGCTCCCGGTCTGCATCCCACCCTCACCCTGGGCGATGGCGGTCACCACGTAGCGGGTGCGCACCCGGCGGTCTTCGACCCACTTCCCCTCGGAGGTCGCCACCAGCACCTCCTGCTCCCACTCCAACAGTTGGGTCTGCACCTGTTTGATCTCGGGGGCCACGCGGGCCGCCGCCTCGGCCTCCAAGAGCCGCTCGAGGCGGTAGCGCCGGTCCTTGGCCAACAGCGGGACCTCGGGCGCGTGCAAGCCCTGCGCGGCCTGCTTGCGAAAGTCCAACCCGCCCCGCCCCTGGGCGTCCACCTGCCCGGCCCGACCCTTGAGCTTGACCAGGGTCTCGGTCAGCTCCAGCAAGCTCTCAGCCGAAAGGTCGTTGGTGTAGGCGTACACCACCTCGGTGCCGTAGAAGAGGCGCAGCCCCGCGCCGTACTCGAGGCCGCTGGCGGCCTCCTTGACCTCGCCGTTCAAGACCCGCATGCCCCGCCGCTTCCAGCGCTCCACGTATAGCTCAGCGAAGTCCGCCCCCCCGGAGCGGGCCGTGCGGAGTACGTCGCTGACCAAAGTTTCCGCTAGCATTGGTTCTCCTTTCGCCTCAAAATCCCCTAGAGTCTACTAAAAACTGACCCGCCGGTCATCCACCGGGAGTACGATTGGAGCGGCTGTACGCGCGCTAAACGCGGTGGATCATCCGCGTGCACCAGCGGGATACCGTCCTCGGATAGGGCCAGTGCGCCAGGCGGCTGGCCCGAAGGGAGCGGGGCTATGGCGGCGAGGAACCGTATGGCCTGAGCCGCCGGACCTGGGCCGATAGCTCGGCCACGGCTTTCTCCAAGGCCAGCCGGGAGTCGCGCCCGGTCTTGGCGGCTTGCTCGGCTTTGACCAGGATCTCGAGGGCTTGGTCCAGCACCTCTGGGTTGACGGTCTTGGCGAGGGCCAGGGTCTGCTTGGCCGCGTAAGGATGCATCCCCAATAGGCCCGCGGCCTCACGCTCGCCCAAGAGCGGGTTCTCGTAGAGCTGTGCCCAGGCCTGGGCCAGCTTGGCGTACTGCCACGACAGCGCGCCGAGAATCCGAATGGGATCCTCCCCGCGCTCCATGAGCCCCCGTAGCTGCCGGAAAGCTGTCGAGGTCTTGCCCTCGGTGACCGCGCGCACCAGGTCGAAGCCGGAGAGGGGGGCCTCCAGCGCAACCAGGGCTTGCACCTTCTCAAGCGTGACCGGTGGGGTAACCAGGGTGAGCTTGTCGAGTTCCCGCTGGAGTGCTTCGAGCCCCAACGCCGGGTTCTCCGCGGTGCTTCGGCCCCCTAGCAAGCTGGCCAGGTACTGGTGGATGGCGGCGTTGGTCTTGAGGCCCATGGCCTTGGCCCGGTTCTCTATCCAGCGCACCAGGTCTTTGCCCTGAGGGGTGGGATGCTCGCGGATGCGTTCTTTGCCGTACCACTTGCTCCGGGCGGCGGTGGGCTTGGGGTCTAATAGCAGCACTATGGCCATCTCCGGGAGGGGCTCGAGGGCCTCCTTGAGGAGCTTCCACTCCCCCTCGCCGATCTCGCGCAAATCCACCAGCGCCCCGCTCGGCCCGAACAGGCCGCCGCTGGCCTCTTGCGCCACCAGCGCTGGCTCCGGGGGCAACAGGCGGGGGGAGAGGCCCCGCACCCTGGCCTCTTGCAGCAAGGCCTCCCGGGCCAGCAAGGGATCGCCGGTAAACGCCAGGAGCACGGCTCGGCCACCCCTTCCCGCGATGATCAGCCGAGCGCGTTGTGCCCGGTGAACTCCCGCCCCAGGATCAGGGTATGGATGTCGTGGGTGCCCTCGTAGGTGTCCACGGTCTCGAGGTTCAGCATGTGCCGGATGCTGTGGTACTCGAGGGTGATCCCGCTTCCGCCCAAGATCTCTCGGGCCGAGCGGGCCGCGTTCAGCGCCGAGCGCACGTTATCCCGCTTGCCGAGGGAGACCTGGGCCGGGCGCAGCTTCCCGGCGTCCTTGAGCTGGGCCAAGCGCCAGGCGAGCAAAAGCCCCTTGGTGTGGTCGGCGGCCATCCGCACCAATTTTTCCTGCACCAGTTGGCGCGCGGCGATGGGTTTGCCGAAGGTGGTGCGGCTTTGGGCGAAGGCGAGGGCTTCGCTGTAGACGGCCTCAAGCGCCCCCAAAGCTCCCCAGGCGATGCCGAAGCGGGCTTGGGTGAGGCAGGAGAGCGGGGCCTTGAGCCCTTCGGCCTTGGGGAGCATCAGGCTAGCGGGGAGGCGCACCTCCTGGAGCACCAACTCGCTGGTCACGCTGGCGCGCAGGCTCATCTTGTGCTTGACCTCGTTGGCCGCGAAGCCCTTGGTATCGGTCGGCACGATAAAACCGCGCACCGCCCCGGCTTCGTCCTTGGCCCATATCACCGCGATGTGGGCCAGGTTGCCGTTGGTGATCCACATCTTGCTGCCCGAGAGGACGTAGTGGTCGCCATCCCTATAGGCCCGGGTCTTCATGTTGCTGTCGGGGTCGGAGCCCCCGTCCGGCTCGGTGAGGCCAAAGCAGCCGATCATCTCGCCGCGGGCCAGCTTGGGCAGGAACTCGCGCTTTTGCTCTTCCGAGCCGTAGGCGTAGATAGGGTACATCACCAGGCTCGACTGTACGCTGGCGAAGCTCCTGAGGCCCGCGTCGATGCGCTCGAGTTCGTAGGCCATCACCCCGTAAGTGGCGCTGCTGGCCCCACCGCCCCCGTACTCGGTGGGGAGGGTAGGGCCGAAGAAGCCCAATTCGGCGAACTTAGGGATGAGGTGACGGGGGAATTCCCCCGCCTCCCACCAACGGTTGATGTGGGGCAAGGCCTCGGCCTCGAGGAAGCGCCGGGCCGCTCGCTGAACCTCGCGCTCCTCGGGGGTGAGGAGCTCTTGCACCTGTAGGAAGTCGAACATAGCAGGAGAATACCAAAGGGGGTACACCCTCGTAGAGCCCCTATTCCCCTTAGCCGGAGCCAGGCCCGTTGTACGCGGCACAAGGCATTGCCCCAACGCGAGCCATCTTTGCCACGCTGCGAAGCTCAGCGCTGTGCATCCTGAGGATTTGGGCTATGGGCGAGCTCCCGCCGCAGGAAGAAAAGCAAGCACGCTACCAGCGGAACGAAGCCCATCCACAGATTGGGGTAAGGGTAGAAGAGGGACATTGCCAGCAGGCCCATGGCCCAGCTTTCCCAGCGCCGCAAGGGACGGCGGGTATAGCCTACCGTGGCGGCGGCCAGGAAGAATATGGCCATAGCGGTAAAGAAGAAGCGCTCGAGGATGATCAGCCACCCCCCGAGGCCCGGTACGTTTTGTAGCACCGGCAGGATCAGCAGACCGGTGCCGGTGAAGGAGAGCAGGAAGAAGAAGCCGATGATGTATTTGGCCAGCGCTACCCGCGCGGCGTAGACTCCGGTGGTGATGGGGTCGGTCTTGAACACCGAGGCCGAGGCGTACGCCGAGAGCGCCACCGGGGGAGTCACGTCGGCCAGCACCGCGTAGTAGAAGAGAAACATGTGGGTGGCCAGGGTTGCGGCCAGGGCAGCTTGCTGCTCGGGCAGACCGTAGCCGGCGAAGTTGGCCTTGGCCAAGTTGATGATGGCTGGGGCGGTGAGCGAGGAAGTGAGCACGTAGGTGGCGGTGGGGGGCACCCCCATCCCCAGGATCAGGCTGAAAAGGGCCGTCACCACCGTGGCCAGGATCAGGCTTTCCCCCGAGATCTGCCCCAAAAAGATGGAGAACTTAGAGGGCAGCCCGGTGATCACCATCATGGCGAAGATCAGGTTGGCCGCCACGATGGCGGCGCCGATAGGGACGAGCTGGCGGAAGCCCTCGGCCAGGCCGTCGGCGATGGGCGCGAAGGCCGCCATGAACTTCCCTTCCATCGCCGAGGGGAAGGCAAACGTGCCCAAGATCAGTCCCAAAAAGGCCAGCGTGAGGTGAAAGAGGGGGATTTCGCCGTATCCCACACCCAGTAAGGGAGGCAGAAAGAACCCCGCCAGGGCCAGCAGGACTCCTAGCCCCAGCCCCAGCGGATACCAGCGGCTTTTCATGGCTTGGCGGAGCGGTTCGGGGCGCAGGGTGGGGTCTAGGTAGCACACCAGGATGAAGGCCAGCGCGGCCAGGTACACCGCAGTGGCCACCTCGGCCCCCCGGTATAGCAGGACCACGATGACGAGGATGGGCAAGAAGATCGTGCTGTAGCGCAGAGCGTAGCGACGGTGCAGGCTTTCGTCGGCCCCCACCGGAGGTAGCTGGGCCTTGCGGGCATAGAACTCGTTGTAGGTGAGGATCGAAAACAGGTAGAGCAAGCAAGGGCCGATGGCCATCACCATCACCCACAGGTAGCTGATCTGCAGGATTTCTACCATGATGAAGGCGATGCTGCCCAGCACCGGAGGGGTGATGAGGGCGATGGTCCCGGCGGTAGCGACCAAGCCGGCGGCGGTCATGCGGTCATAGCCCGCCTTCTCGTACAGCGGTTTGGTCAGGGTGGCTACAAACTGGGTGTCGGCAGCCCCCGAACCGCTAAACATGCCCATAAAGACCGAGGCGATACCGGTGACCCGGCCTGGGGTCTGCGGGGTGCGGCCCACCAGCGCCAGGGCGATGTTGGCGACTACCCGGCCCAGCCCCAGCGCCCCGATCAGTCCCGAGAGAATGGTGAAATAGACCAGGTACTTCGCCGACACCCCGGTGATGAGGCCGTAGATCCCGGCCTCGGTCTCGTTGTAGGTTTTGCCCAGCAAGAGGTCGATGCCGTTCTTGGCCCCGCGGAAGGTGCCGGGGACCAGGTGGCCGTAAAGGTTATAGGCTAGGAAGATCAGCACCAGCGAGGGCATCACCGGCCCCAGCAGGCGGTAGACCAGCCCCAGCACCAGGATGATCAGGCTAAAGGACATGGTCATATCCCAGCCGGTAGGGATTACCGCGCGGTAGACCAGTTCCTCGTAGAAGCGAAGCTGGTAGGCCAGCGGGGCGATGGAGAGCAGGGCCGCCAGCAAGTCGGTGTAGCGACGGGTGGTGGGGAGCAAGGCTGGGAGCACCGCCAGGGCCCAGGCCAAAGTCCCGGCCAGCCGGCCCTCGAGCGGGATCGCTACCCCCGGCACGTTGGGCACCCAGAAGGTATAGAGGAAGGGCAGGGTGAGCGCCACGAAGACCCACGACCCCACAGTGCGCCGCTGGGGGAGCCCCTGGGCGGTGAGCAGGTATCCGGCGAAGACCAAGAAAAACACGTGCACTGCCCGCTCGAGCTGCACCACGTCGAGGATCGAGATGTCGCTGCGGGAGAATGGGGTAAAGGGGTGAAGGACCAGATAGAGGCTGTAAAGGGCGGCCACCAACAGCACCACCCAGGTGAACCGCCGTAGCGGGGTCTTTTGCGTGCTCTCCTGAGATAGCTCCATATACCTCACCTCTGTTGGGGTAACTGAGCCGATTGTACTCGCTTGCTAAAGAAAGCCTCCTCGCCCTGAGCAAGCGAGGAAGGCCCTAAGCGCTGGAGGTCGGCTACTTGATAGCCCCCACCTCGCGGAAGTAGCGCACCGCCCCCGGATGGAAGGGAATCACCGTCTTGGCGGCGTAGAGATCGGCGCTACTTTTGAGGGTGGTGTCGCGGGCCGCGGTGGTGGCGGTCTCGAGGGTTTTGATGTTGTCGAAGACCGCTTTGGTGATGGCATAGGCTAGGTTATCGGGCATCGAGGCCGGGCATACGAAGACGTTGCCGGTGAAAAGCGCAGGGGTATCGGTGGCGGTACCGTAGACGCTTTTGGGCACTACCCCGGTGCTTACGATGCCGGGGAAACGCTTGAGGAGAACCTGAGCGGTGGTGCTTTGCGGGGTTACGGGCACTAGGCGGATGCGGTCGCCCTTGCGCAGCAGGGACTGGCCCAGCTCCACGACGCTGGAGGTAGGCACCCCGCCGACCCAGAAGTAGGCGTCGATGGTCCCTTCGGCCAAGGCCTTGGCGCTCTCGGCAGCGGGCAGGCGTTCGCGCTTGCTGAAGCTCTCCGGTTTGACATTGGCCCCTTCGAGCACCAATAGCGCCAGGTTCTCGGTGGAGGAGCCCGGCTGCCCGGTGGAGACCCGTTTGCCCTTGAGGTCTTGCACCACTTTGATCCCGGTCTTCTCGGTGGTCACGATGTGGATGAGGCTGGGGTACATGTAGAAGAGGATCCGTTGGCTATCGGCTCGCTTCTCCTTGAAGCGGGGTTCTTGGCCGGTATAGGTGACCAGCGCCGCATCCGTGGTGGTGAGGGCGCAGTAGTAGGTGTTGGCGGCGGGATCGGTGCGGTCACGCAACAGGAGCAGGTTGTCGTAGGAACCGCCGGTTTGCTGCGCGGTGGCATCGGCTACGCCGGTTTCGCTCAAGATCTTGGCGACCGCTTGGCCGTAGAAGAAAAACACCCCGCCGGTGCTGCCGGTAGGCACCACCACGCGCGGCTTCTGGGCCAGGGCGGCCCCAGATAGCAAGCAGAGGGATACACCGAGAAGCACTCGCGAAAACCCGTGTTTCACACTTCACCTCCAGGGTATAAATGCACCCCCACACTACGGTTCGGTAACCGGGCTGTCAAGGGTGAGGACGCGGCTCTGCGCCTGATGTTTTGTGAGCTGGATCTTCGGGCTGTGAGCCCCCACACTGACCCATCGGTCAGCATCGGGTGTAGCATGGGGAGGTGCTTGTCTGGCAACTACTAGGAGACCCCCGCTACCGCACCTACTGGCTGGCCCTCTTCACCTCACAACTCGGCACCTGGATGCAGTCCGCTACCCAAGGCTGGTTGGTGCTCGAGCTGACCGGTTCGGCCGCCAAGCTCGGGCTGGTGGTGGCCTTACAGTTCCTGCCCTCGCTGTTGTTTTCCCTTCCCGCCGGGGTGCTCTCGGATCGCTACCCAAGGCGCAACCTCCTCTTCCTCACCCAGGGGGGGATGGGGCTGTTGGCTTTTGCTATGTTTGGCCTGATCATCACCGGGCTGGTGCGTTACGAGCACGTTTTGGTGTTTGCCTTTCTCTACGGGGTGTTCAACGCCATGGACCTGCCGGTGCGCCAGGCCTTCACGGTGGAGCTGGCGGGGAAAGATCGCTACCCCGGAGCCATCGCCCTCAACTCTTTCGGCTTCAACGTCTCGCGGCTTACTGGGCCGGCCCTGGCCGGGATCCTCATCGCGGGGGTAGGGCTGGGCTGGAGCTACTTGGCCAATGCCCTCTCCTTTCTGCCGCTGCTGTGGGTGCTGCTGGGGGTACCCCGGGTGAGCCAAGAGGTCAAGCGGGGCGGGGTGTTGCAGGATGCGCTCGAGGGGGTGCGCTACGTCTGGCAAGAACCCCTGGTGCGCCAGATCGTGCTCTTGGTGGGGCTTACCAGCATGTTCGGCATGAACTTCCAGACTATCGTTCCGGCCTACGCCCGGTTGGTGTTGGGGCTCGAGGCCCAGGGCTTCGGCTTTTTGATGTCGGCGGTGGGGTTGGGCGCGATCGTCGCGGCGCTCATTCAGGCCATCGCCTCCCAGGTCAGGCCCTTCCGCTCGATCCTCGGCAGCTTCGTGCTGGGGATCGCCCTGCTGGTTTTGGCCCTGCCTATATCGGCCTCCTGGACAGCTTTCTTTTTAGGGGTGGCCGGTTTCGGGATGATCACTACCCTCATCAATTGCAACACCACCGTCCAGCTCATGTCCCCCGATCGCATCCGGGGCCGGGTGATGTCGGTGTACTCGATGGTGCTTCTTGGGGTGGGGCCGGTGGGGGCTTACCTGTCGGGCCTTTTGATCGACCTCTTCGGCGGGCGCTGGGGGGTGGCGGTGATGGGGGGCCTCACCCTGCTCTCGGCCTTGGCCCTGGTGCGCTTCCCCTGGCCGCGCAACCTGAACCCGGTGCAGGCGGAGCCTTCCCCGGCTTCGGATTAGCGGGAGGCGCAAGCAGCTAATACCCTTTCATGCAGATTCCCTCACCCCCCGGGTGCACGGAGCTTGCTCCGTCCCGACAGAGGATCGTCCCCCGGGTGTACGGAGCTTGCTCCGTCCCGTAGGGGATCGTCCTCAGCGTTTAGCGTCTGGCGTATTGCGTACGACGTACGACTTCGCTCGGCTACGGTCACGAAGGGGTATAAACCCAACCAGAGGGGCCCGCTTCCTTCCACCGCGTAAAACGCCCCAAAATGCGTTCACCCCCGCGCTGCAATGCTGTCAGCAGAACCGAGGAGTGCCGAAGGGGCCGGGGCGTACCGCGGGTTTACGGTTATCGCCCAAGTTCGCCGCCGTCGGCGGGGTTTGCCGAAGCTCGAGCAGGGTCTCGCCCAGCCCATGGCAAGCCTCACGGCTGCCAGTCCTCCGGGCGCTCGGCCAAGCCCAGCCGCCAGGCTACGCCCTGGGCTACGCGCTGGGCAGCCTTACCATCGCCGTAGGGGTTCTTGGCGCCGGACATCCTCTTTCGCTCCGCCGCATCCGCCAAGAGCCCGCTCACGATCTGGTACACCTGTCGGGGATCGGTCCCGGCCAGGCGCAAAATGCCCGCTTCTACCCCTTCAGGGCGCTCGGTAACGTTGCGCAACACCACCACCGGCACGCCCAGCGCGGCCCCTTCTTCCTGTAGGCCGCCGGAATCGGTGACGATGAGATCGCTCTTGCCCATCAAAGCCGACATCGGGCCGTACTCGAGCGGGTCTAGGAGAAAAAAGTTCGGTACCCCCGCGAGCACCGGCCACACCGCCTCGCGCACCACCGGGTTGAGGTGCACGGGGAAGACAAAGGTATAGTCGGGGTGGTCGTAGGCAGCCTTGGCCAAGGCTTGGGCCAGCTCGCCCAGCACCTCCCAATTTTCGCGGCGGTGGAGGGTCACGGTGACGAGCCTCTCGCGGGGAATTCCTTGAGGAAGCTGCCCCACCTTGGCGGCGAAAAGCACCGCATCCACCCCGGTCTGCCCGGTGACGAGTATCCGCCGGGGGTCTTTGTGCTCGGCCAGGAGGTTTTGTTTGGCCAGTGGGGTGGGGGCTAGGTCGAGATCGGTGAGGGTATCGGTGAGGCGGCGGTTGGCCTCCTCGGGGAAAGGCTCGGCCAGGTTAAAGCTGCGCAAGCCCGCCTCCACGTGCCCCACAGGGATTTGCTGCAAGAAAGCGGCCCAGGCCACCACGAAGGTTGTGAGGGTATCACCGTGCACCAGCACGTAGTCAGCCCCCAGATCCTCGAGCGCCCTGGCCGCCTGCGGCAGAATGCGGGCGGCCAGTTCGGGCAAGGTCTGCCGCTCGGTCATCACGTCTAGGTTGCGTTCGGCGGGCACCTCGAACAGGGAGAGGGCCTGGGCGAGCTGCTCGCGGTGCTGCCCAGTGAGCAGCACCACCGGCTCGAGGCCGGACTGCCCTTTGAGCGCGTGGTACACCGGGGCCATCTTGGTGGCCTCGGGGCGGGTTCCAAAAGCGAGTACGACGCGTTTCATTTTAGCCCCCCTCGGCCTGCGACTCTCGCCACACTGCCCGCAGCTTGCGCCATACCGTAAACGCCAATAACCCCGCGGTAATCAGAGCGGTGACCGCCACCACCCGCCCCGGCACGCTGGGCTGCACGGTCATGGCGATCAGGTTGAAGACCAGGGTCAGGGTCCACAGGGTAAGGGTGGTGCGCCGTTGGGAAAAGCCGCGCTCGAGCAGCCGGTGGTGGATGTGGTCCTTACCGGGGGTGGACATGGGGTTTTGCCCGCGCAATAGCCGCCGAATGACCACCTGAGAGGTATCGAGGATCGGCAACAGCAAGAACAACACCGTAGGGATCAGGCTAAACACCGTGGTGAGCTTGAGGTTGCCCAACAGGCTGGTGGCGGCCAGCACGTAGCCGAAGAAATAGGCCCCGGCGTCGCCCATGATGATCTTGGAGGGGTGGAAATTGTGCCGCAAGAACCCCAGCGCGGCCCCCGCCAGGGCGGCCAGCACTAGCGTCCCGGCGGCCCACTCGGGATTTTGCGCCGACACCGCCAGCAGGCACATCGCGGTGATGTAACTAATCCCCCCGGCGAGCCCATCTACCCCATCCATCAGGTTGATGGCGTTGGTGATGCCCACAATCCAGAAGACGCTCAAAAACACCGAGAGCACCGGATCCAAAGCGGTGCCAAAAGCCGCGTTGAAGCGGATTCCCACCGCGATCAGCAGCAGCGCCGAGAGCAGCTGGACCACGATACGGAACAGGGGGGGAAGCCCGAACTGGTCATCGATAAATCCCACCATCACCAGGATGGCTCCGCCTAGCAAGATCGCCAGCACTTGCACCTGGACCTGCTGGATCAAGATCGGTCGAAGCGCGGTCGCTACGGTCAAAGCGGCGATCACCCCGGCAAAGATAGCTAACCCCCCCGCGTTGGGCAAAGGCTCTTTGTTGAGCCTGCGGGCGTTGGGTTGGTCAGCCCAGCCTACCTTCAGGGCGAACTGCCGCACGCGAGGGATGAACCGCCAGGTCACCGTCCAGGCCACGATAAAGGTGAAGATCACGATCAGCCAGCCGGAGCCGCCGGGATCGGCGATGCCCAGGGATTTGAGAAAATCGGTCATACGTTATTTGGGATCGCGGGCCTACTTGGTTCCGTAGATTCGATCCCCGGCATCTCCCAGCCCCGGCACGATATAGCCGTGGTCGTTCAGGTGATCATCGATGGCCGCGACCACCACCTCCACGTCGGGATGCTCGCGCTCGAGGCGAGCGATCCCTTCCGGCGCGGCGATGATGCTCATCAGCTTGATATGTTGAGCGCCGCTATTTTTAAGCACCTGAATGGCGTGCACCGCACTCCCCGCGGTGGCTAGCATGGGGTCGGTGAGGAAGACGCGGCGGCCCCTGATGTCCTCGGGTAGCTTGGCGTAGTACTCCACGGGGCTTAGGGTTTGGGGGTCGCGGTACAGCCCGATGTGGCCCACCCTGGCGGCCGGTACCAGCCGAAGAATCCCATCTACCATGATCAGCCCAGCCCGCAAAATGGCCACCAGGGCCAGCTTTTTCCCCGATAGCATGCGGGCTTCCATGCGGGTGAGGGGGGTTTCGATGGTCACGGGATCGAGTTCCAGGTCTCGCATGGCCTCATAGGCCATGAGCATGCTGACCTCTGCCGTTAGCTCGCGGAAATCCTTGGAACCGGTGTTTTTATCGCGCAGAATGGCTAGCTTGTGCTGCACCAGCGGGTGGTCTACCACGGTGACGTTCATCGGGAGAATCGTAACACCGCCTCCGGGGATGGGCTAGGGGGTGGATCGCCAGAGTTTGGGGGCTTAGGGAGCATCGAATAGCGTGGGAAACTCCTGGTAAAAACGCCAGGCCTTGGGCATCTTGTCGGCCACCGCGGCGGCGAATCCGGACGGTTCCTTGGTGCGAAACCAGTGCATGTCGTGGAGGTAGGTGAGGGGTACCCAAAAGCGCAGCCTGGGCCACAGGGTTTGGGCATCGGGGTAGCCCCGGACGATATGGCGCAGGGCCTCGAGCGCGGCTTGTTCTCCCAATAGGTCCAGCGTCCCGGTGGTGAGGATGGCCAGGTCGCGGGCTGGATCGTCGGGCTGGGCCCGTACCCAGTCCACCACCAGGGCTTCGGGGATCGCGCTGTTTATGCCGGAGTTTTTCAGCAGGATGTTGCCCGCGTGGGGGTCGCGGTGGCAGAAGGCCTGGGGGGTGCCGGCGACCTCGTCAACGTGTCGGTGTAGAGCTTCCACTAGAGCACAAGCTTCGCCTAGGTCGCATAGCGTGCCGCCGAATTGGGCGAGGCGCTCTTCCAGGCGGGTTCGGCTCACCACGCCGGGCTCTTTGATTCTATGCAGGCGGCGAAAAAACTCCGCCAGGGCCTCCAAGGCCGCTTGGCTGAAGCGGTCGGGGTGGAAGTTTTGGCCGGGGTAGCGGCGGGTGACGAGAACTCCGTGCCTGGCGACCTCGAGCGCCTCCACCACCCAGCTTCCCAGGCCAGCTTTGGTCATGTTGAGCGCTTCCAGCCGCGCGGCATAGATGCCCGCCGGTTGGTTGGGGTGGGGGGGCTCGGGAGCATAGATCTTGAACACCAGGCCGTCCCCCGCGAAGGTGCGGGCTTCAGCCCCACCGGCCAGCGGGGTGAGCCGGGTACGGTAGTGTGCCTCGAGCTGTTTTTTGACCTCGGGATTCACGCTGCACAAAGCATACCCTAGCCTCGCGGCGCGGATGTCAGGGAAAGCGAAACGAGCGCCCAACCTCGCCAGTCTGGGCCGTAGCTCGAGCGCCGCAGCGCGTAAAGCCCAGTTCCAGGCTACCCAGCTCGGGTCAGAGTGGCCCTTGAACGCCTCCTCGAGGGGAATCAGGGGTAGGCCTGTGGCTGGCCAATAGACGATGGGCCCCCGTCCGTGATCCAGAAAAGGAGCGGTTCAATGCCGAACCCCATAGAGTTGGAGCAGCGCTACCCCCGCCACGATTAGCACTAGGCCCAGGATCATGGGAAAGTTGATGCTCTCCCGCAAGAGCACCACCCCCAAGAGGGCGATGAGCGCGGTGCCGAGCCCCGACCAGACCGCATAGGCGGTGTTGAGCGGCACCGTTTTCAGGGCCAGGCTCAAAAAGTAAAAGGCCGAGGCGTAGCCCACCACTACTACGATGCTGGGCAGAAGTTTGCTGAAGCCCTGCGAGGCCTTGAGGCCAGTGGAGCCGATCACCTCGGCCAGGATGGCCAAAATGAGATATGTCCAACCACTCATAAGTTTGCCTCCTAAGCACCCCTATCCCGCTTCCTCCCCCGCCAGCGCCCGCAGCCGCTCCAGCACCGCTTGGCGCTCCTCTGGGCCGAGGGTCTCGAGGCCCAGCAGCTGGGCCATGAACAGCCCGTCGGTGGCCAGCAAGGCGATGCGCGCTTCCGGGGTGCGCACCCGGGCGTACCACCTGCGGCTTCGCTCCCGGATGGTCTGCAACAGCTCGGGGTACAAGGCGAGCGCGGCGGCAAGGCTCAGGAAGAGGCCGCCGCTGCCGTCGTACCAGCCCATCTCCACATAAGCCTGGGCGAAGGGTTTGCCGCTTTCGGCCAGGGCCTGCTCAAAGGCATCCAGATGGTGCTCTAAGAGCGCCCGCACCAAGGCTTCCTTGCTGGGAAAATGGTAAAGGAGACCCCCTTTGCTCACCCCCGCCGCTTGGGCTACGGCCTCCAGGGTGAGGGCCATCCCTCCCTCTCGCCGGATCACCGCCTCGGCGGCCTCGAGGATTCGGCTGCGGGCATCGGTAGCCGGGGGCATACGTTCACCTCGAAAGTTACTATACCGTCCGGACGGTATAGTCGGCAACCCCCGGGACCCGGCCGCGCTAGAGGGCAAGGCGCGATAGGATAGATGCGTATGATTCGCATCGTGTTGGCAGATGACCACGCCTTATTCCGCCAGGGGCTGCGCAGCCTGCTCGAGGCTGAACCGGATTTCCGGGTGGTGGGAGAAGCGGGGGATGGCCGTGAGGCCTTGCGCCACGTGCTCGAGGCCAAGCCCGACGTCGTGCTGATGGACATCCAGATGCCAGGCTTGGATGGGGTACAGGCCACCCGGGAGATCCTGCGGGAGTGGCCCCAGGCCAAGGTCATCATGTTGACCATGTACCGCCAGGACGCCTACGTCTTCGAGGCGGTCAAGGCCGGGGCGCGGGGCTACATGCTCAAGGATGCCGACGCTAAAGACCTCCTCGAGGCCATCCGCCGGGTCAACCACGGGGAGGTGCTGCTCGACGCCGAGCTGGCCGAGCAGATCATCCAGGACTTCAAGGCCAAACGCGAGTCGGTCCCCAAGCCTCACGCCGAACTTTCCGAGCGTGAAGTGCAGATCCTCAAGCTCGTCGCCCAGGGGTACACCAACCTGGAGATCGCCGGGGAACTCGCGCTCTCGGAGAAGACCGTGCGCAACCGGCTGAGCGAGATCTTCCAGAAGCTCCACCTCAACAACCGCACCCAGGCTGCCCTCTACGCGCTGCGTGAGGGATTGGCTGAGCCGGGGGAGGGGGAATGAGCAGCCTCGCCTACCCTCAGGAGCATCCCCGGCCTCTATGAGCGACCCACGGGTACTGCTGCAAGCTTTTGCCGGTGTTTCCGGGGATGGTCCTCGCGCTGAGTGGTTGGCTCGCCACCTGGGCGCGGCGGGTTTCAGGGTCTGCCGGGACGAACTCGGTAACCTCTGGGCCGGTCAGGGTTCGCTGCTGCTGGTGGCCCATTTAGATACCGTGCTCACCCCTAGCAAGCCGCTAGCGCAGGATGGGCGTTGGTGGGCCCCGGCGGTGGGAGACAACTCCTCTGGGGTGGCGGTGCTGCTGTCGCTGGCGGAGCAGCTGATCCCCCAGGGGGTCACCCTAGCCTTTAGCGTGGGGGAGGAGGGGCTGGGTAACCTGCGGGGGGCCCGGGCATTGGTGGCGAAGCTCCAGCCCCAGGCTATGGTAGCGGTGGACGGCTATCTCCCCTCGGTGGTGGTGCAGGCGGTGGGCTCTACCCGGTTGCGCGCCGTCTTTACCGGCCCCGGCGGGCACGCCTGGGGGGACCGGGGCCAAAAGAGCCCGGTTCCCGCCTTGGGCCAGGCCCTCTCCGCCTTGTACCAGCTGGCCAAGCCGGAGAACGCCAGCCTCAACGTGGGGCGGGTATTCGGCGGGGAGGCGATCAACGCCATCCCCCGCGAGGTGGGGCTCGAGCTGGACCTGCGCGCCACCGACTCCCTGCTGCTGGAGACCCTAGAAGACCAATCTCGGCAGACCCTGATGGAAGCCGCCGGGGCCTACGGGGTCGGCCTCGAGCTGGAGGTACTGGGGCGCAGGCCCGCCGGGCACAGCGCTACCCTCCAGATGATTCAGGCGGCCAAGGAGGCTTTGAAGGGGGTGGGGCTCGAGGCCCAGCTCACCCCCGGCTCCACCGATGCCTCAGCGGGGGTCGAGCGGGGTATCCCAGCGCTGGCCTTCGGCGTGTACCGGGGCGGGGGGGCGCACACCCCACAGGAGTGGGTGGAGCCGGATTCGCTGCTGCTCGGCCAGCAGGCCCTGGCCGAGTTGGTAAGGCGAATTTTGCGCGCCGGGGTTTAAGTGTCTTTGGAGGATGCGCCAAGACAGCGCCCAGAAAAGGAAGAGGTGGTCGTTCTGCTCCGAGGCCCGGCGCGTTGGTAGCCTGCAGGAGTTGGTTCGGTGCCTGGATCGGGGCCGCTGAGCCTGGCGACCGTCCGGCCCTAAAGCGCAAGTTGCGCCCTTGCGTTTAGCGGCTAGCCTTTCTTTTTATCCACAAAAAAGCGATACGATGCTAGTCGTGCGCATCGGTGTGTTGCAAAGCTGGTTGTCAGAGCGCTACTTGCCTTTCTGGGAAGCTTTTCTGCGCGAGCTGGGGCTCGAGGTCGTTCATCCCCGCGAGAGGGTCGAGCCGCTGGGTTTGGAGCTACCCGCCCCGGCCCGTACCTTAGTGGCTGAGGTAAGCGACCTCAAGGCCCGAAGGGTGGACTACCTGCTCCTCCCCGACCTTCAGCTTGGGGTGGATAGCTCCCGTGCCGAGGGCCAGTCCCCCTGGCTGGTGGACCTCGAGGCGGCCCTCTCCCGCTTTATACCGGGTATGCCCCCGAGGCTGGTAGTGCCCGCCGAGCTAAACCCCGATCTGCTGGGGCTGGCTGCCGAGATCGGGCAAGGGCTTACTCGCAACCCCATGATCACCCGGCGAGTCCTGGAGCGGACCAAGTACCTCCTAAACCTCGAGCCGCCCAGGGTGAAGAACCCCTCCGGCGGGCGGGCGGTGGGGGTGGTGGCCCAGCCCTACGTACTTTGCGACCCCGAGAACCGCCATCGGCTGCTGGAGGGGCTCGAGGGGGCGGGGCTCACCCCCTTCTTCGCCGACCTTCCCCCGGCTAAGCTGCGCGAGGAAGGCCGCCAGGTGGCCGAACTAGACCTCCCTACCCACCTGGAGGCCGCCGGGATGCTGCGCTACCTCTCCCGCCTGGGCCGGGTGGGCGGGCTGGTGTTGCTGGCGGATGAGGAATATGCCCCCTTGCCGTCGGCGGTGCGTAAATGGGCGGGCAAAGGGGTCAAGCCTTGGCGACTGGTGGGACTTTCGGAGGATTGGCGTCCTGCGTTTGCCGCCCTGGCCGCTGAGCTGTCCTCCTGACCTTGGGCCCCGGGGCTAAAGGTGCTAATGTGGTGGGGGATGAGAACTGACCAGTCAGTATTGGCCTCGCTGTATGAGCTGACCCCCTATCTGCGGCGCTACGCCTGGCCATACATCGGCGGGATCATCGCTGGGGTGCTCTCGGTGGTGATGGGGGCGATCTCGCCCTATTTCTTGCGCCACGCGGTAGACGCCATTCGCCTAGAGCAAGACTATCGCCCTTGGGTGCTGGCGATGGTGGGGGTAGCCCTGTTGTCGGGAGTGTTTTCCTGGGCCAACCGCCAGCTTCTTGTAGTGGCGAGCCGCTACATCGAGCATGACCTCCGCATGGACCTCTTCCGCAAGGCCCTTTCTCTAGACGCTTATTTCTATGGCAAAAACCGCATCGGCGACCTCGTCAACAAGTTCAACACCGACCTCGGGGCGGTGCGCGAGATGCTGGGCGGGGGCATTAACATGGGCTCACGCCTGTTCATGTTCGTGGTATTTGCCGTAGTCTCGATGTACTTGGTAAACGTGCGGCTGGCGCTGGCGCTCTCGCTGGTCTTCCCGGCGATTTTCCTGATCATGCGCTATGTGCTGCGGTTGATCGACCGGCGTTACCGCGAAAGCCAGGAGGTCTTCGACCGGATCTCCACCAAGGCCCAGGAGAACTTCTCGGGTATCCGGGTGGTGAAGGGGTTTGCCCTCGAGCAACGCGAGCTCGAGGCCTTCCAAAAGCTCAACCGCGAATACATAGAAAAAAGCTTGGCCCTCACCCGGGTGGAGGGGCCCATGCGGGCCTTGATGGGCCTGCTGATCGGCATCGCTACCCTGATCGTGCTGGGAATGGGGGGCGGGATGGTGATCCGGGGAGAACTCACCGCCGGGCAGTTCGTGCAGTTCAACGCCTACGTGATGATGTTGGCTTGGCCGATTATCGGGCTGGGTTACACCATCGGCATCTTTCAGCGCGGAGCCACCAGCCAGCGCCGCCTCAAGCAGCTGTGGGACGAGCAACCGCGCATCAAAGAGGCGGGGGAGGGGCGCCGCCAGGCCCCCTCGAGCCTTTCCGGAGAGGTGCGCTTCGAGGGGGTGAGCCTCGAGCTGGGCGGGCGGAAGGTCCTCGATGAGATCACCCTGACCATTCCCGAGGGGACCACCCTGGGGATCACCGGGCGCACCGGGAGCGGCAAGACCCTGTTGGTGAGCTTGATCCCTCGGCTTCTGGACCCCACCCAGGGGCGGGTGCTGTTGGGAGGTTACGACGTGAAAGAACTCCCTTTGGCTACGCTGCGTCAGGCGGTGGGGATGGTCCCTCAAGAGCCCTTCCTCTTCTCCGATACGCTGGCGGAGAATATCGCCTTTGGCCTGGCCGAGGTGGACCGGGCCCGGGTGGAATGGGCCGCCAAGCTGGCCGGGGTTCACGAGGACATCGTGGGCTTCCCCCAGGGCTACGAGACCTCGTTGGGCGAGCGCGGGGTGACCCTCTCCGGAGGACAGCGGCAGCGCACCGCGTTGGCCCGTGCCCTGGCCAGGCGCCCTAAGGTGCTGATCCTCGACGACGCCATGAGCGCGGTGGATACCGAGACCGAAAGCCGCATCCTGAGCGGGCTCAAGACCGTGCTGGGGCAACAGACCACCCTCCTCATCGCCCACCGTACCAGCACCCTGCGCTATGCCGATTGGATCGTGGTGCTCGAGGGCGGGCGCATCGTTGAGGAGGGCACCCACGAGATGTTGTTGGAACAGGGTGGGCTCTACGCCGAGTTGGATCGGATACAGCGCTTGCAGGCGGAGGTCGAGTAGAGGTGGTCCCTAGTTTGTCGTGTACGGCTAGGCTCGAGAAGGGTTATCGGCGGTGCCTGTATGCATGAGGAAGAAGCCTTTCGCAAGTCGTTCGATGCCAAGCTGGCCCGGCGGATCCTGGTGTATGTGCGCCCATACTGGAAGCAGGTGGCTTGGGCGCTTTTTGCCTTGGTGATCAGCACCCTCACCGCCGCCTCCACCCCGCTTTTTCTCAAGTATGCCATTGATAACGCCATCGTTCCCCGGGAGGCGCTCGAGGCCGTCCAGCGCTATCGGGTACTCCTGGTAGTGGCGGGGCTATTCTTGCTGGTGCGGGCGGTGGACTTCATCGCCAACTACGCCCAGACCTACCTCATCGGTTGGGTTGGGCAGCACGTGTTGTATGATCTGCGCAGCGAGATCTTTGCCAAGCTGCAACGCCTGCACCTGGGCTACTTCGACAAGAACCCGGTAGGTCGCCTGATGACCCGGGTGACCTCGGACGTGGATGCCATCAACCAGTTCATCACCGGAGGGTTGGTAGGCCTCATCGCTGACGTGTTCTTGATCCTGGGGCTGGTCATCTTCATGCTGCTGCTCAACGGGAAGCTGGCCCTGGTGGTGCTGGTGATGATGCCGATCTTTCTAGGGGTGACCACCTGGATTCGCAACGGGATGCGCGAGTCCTACCGCACTATGCGGCTGCGGCTGGCCAAGGTCAACGCCTCGTTGCAAGAGAACCTGGCGGGGGTCCAGACCACCCAGCTATTTAGCCGCGAAGCCGAAAACGAGGCCCGCTTCAACCGGCTCTCCCTCGACCTGCGGGCGGCTTGGGTGCAGATCGTGGGATGGTTTGCCCTCTTTTTTCCCATCGTGGGCTTTTTGGGCGATTTCACGGTGGCCTCGGTGGTGTGGTTTGGCGGGGCTCAGGTGGCGCAGGGGGCCTTGACGCTAGGGCTGCTGGTGGCCTTTACCGATTACGTGCGGCAGCTCTTCCAGCCGTTGCAAGACCTCTCGGACAAGTTCAACATCTTCCAGGCGGCGATGGCCTCTGCCGAGCGCATCTTCGGGCTTTTGGACACCCCCGAGGAGGTTGCGGACAAACCTGACGCCAAGCCCGTCCAGCGCTTCCGGGGTGCGATCGCTTTCGAGGACGTGTGGTTTGCTTACGCCAAGCGGGAAGGGGCTACGGCGGAGGAGTGGGATTGGGTGCTGCGCGGGGTCTCCTTCACAATCCAGCCAGGAGAAAAGATCGCCCTGGTAGGGGCCACGGGGGCGGGAAAGACCAGCGTGATCAGCCTGGTGGCCCGCTTTTACGATGTGCAGAAGGGGCGGGTGAGCATCGATGGGACCGACGTGCGCGACTACCGCCAGCAGGATTTGCGGCGCTCCATAGGGATCGTGCTGCAAGACCCCTTCCTCTTTAGCGGAAGCATCGAGGCCAACCTGCGGCTAGGCGAGGAAAGCATCCCCCTCGAGCGCATCCGGGAGGTTGCCCGCTTTGTCGGGGCGGACGAGTTCATCTCGTCCCTACCCCAGGGGTACCAGACGCTGCTGCACGAGCGGGGAGGAGGGCTTTCGACCGGGCAGAAGCAACTCTTGGCCCTCACCCGGGCCATCCTCCACAACCCCGACATCCTGCTCATCCTCGACGAGGCCACCGCCAACGTGGACTCCGAGACCGAGGCCAAGATCCAAGAAGCCCTCTGGCGGGTAATGGAGGGGCGCACCAGCATCATCATCGCCCACCGCCTCTCCACCATCCGGCATGTAGACCGCATCTTGGTGTTCCGCAAGGGCAAGCTGGTGGAGGAGGGTTCGCACGAGGAGCTGCTCGCTAGAGGAGGGTACTACGCCAGGCTCTACGAGTTGCAGTATGCCCAGGGATAATAAGGTCATGCCTGAGCCTCGTCTCTTTCCTGCCAAGATCGGCATCCTCACCGTCTCTGATCGGGCCAGCCGTGGAGAGTACCCGGACCAGAGCGGTCCGGCCATCCGGGAGTACCTCACCGAGGTGCTCACCACCCCCTTTGAGGTGGACTACCGGGTCATCCCCGATGAGCAGCCCCTCATCGAGCGGGCCCTGATCGAGATGGAAGAGGGGGGCTGTGGGCTGATCCTCACCACCGGTGGGACCGGCCCCGCGCCCCGGGACGTGACCCCCGAGGCCACCCAGAGGGTGTGTACCCGGATGATGCCGGGCTTCGGCGAGCTGATGCGCAAGGTATCGCTCGAGCAGACCCCCACCGCCATCCTCTCCCGCCAGACCGCGGGGATTCGCAACGCCTGCCTGATCGTGAACCTGCCGGGCAAGCCCCGCTCGATCCGGCTCTGCCTGGAGGCGGTGTTTCCGGCCATCCCTTACTGTCTCGATCTTATTGGAGGGCCGTACCTCGAGGGGGATCCGGGTAAGATCCAAGTGTTTCGGCCCACCGGTTAGGGGTGCATATGACCTATGCGAAAGCCCTCGAGTGGCTCTACGGCCAGACCCGTTCGGGAGCGCCGCGCGGCACCCGGCGGGTGGGGGAGGTCCTCGAGCGCCTAGGCCACCCCGAGCGGCGCTTTCCTGCTGTCCACGTCCTGGGTACCAATGGCAAAGGCAGCGTGGTGGCTTACCTGGAGGCCGCCTTCCGCGCTGCCGGGATACGCTACGGGGCGACCACCAGCCCGCATCTGGTGGATTTCCGTGAGCGTATCCGTACTCACCAGGGCCTGATCCCCGAGGAGCAGGTGACCCGGTTCGTGGAGTGGGCCAGGGAGCAGAACTTCATCGAGCATCCGGCCTTCTTCGATCTGGCTACGGCTCTGGCGTTCGAGCATTTCGCCAAGGTAGGGGTCGAGATGGCCGCTGTGGAGGCGGGGGTAGGGGGGGTGCTGGACGCCACCAACATCCTCTCCGAGGTGCGGCTCACCGTGCTGACCAACGTGGGGGAGGACCACCTCGAGACCTTGGGGGGTTCGCTCGAGGCGGTAGCCCGGGACAAAGCCGGGGCCTTCCGTCCGGGGGTGCCGGTGATCACCGCGGCGGAGGGGATCGGTCTGGCGGTGGCCCGCGAGGTGGCGCAGTCGCGGCGGGCCCCGCTTTATGTGCTCGAGCCCGAAGATGCCCTCTTCGAACTGCCGGTGCCCCCGGCGTTGCGGGGGGAGGTACAGCGGCAGAACGCGCGGCTGGCCGCTGCGGCCTTGCGGCTTTTGGGTTTCCCTGAGCCGGCCATCGTGGAAGGGCTACGGGGGGCGGTCCACCCTGGGCGGATGCAGGAACTCGAACAGCAGGGGGTGCGGGTGATCCTCGACGGGGCGCACAACCCCCCGGCAGCCCGAGCACTCGCCGAGGAGTTCTCCGGCTATCACCTGGTCTACGGGGCTTTTCCCCGCAAGGACTATGCGGCCATGCTGAAGTTTTTGCTTCCCAAAGCCCGCTCGGTGCGCTACACCCGCGCGGGGGTGGGGGCCCTCCAGGCCGTGCAACTAAGCCTCGTCCATCCCGCTCCTTACTTTGAAGAACCCCTCGAGGCGCTCGAGGACGCCCTGCGCTTTGCCCGACAGGATGGCGAGCCCGTGCTGGTGACGGGCTCGCTGTATCTGGTAGGGGAGATGCTGAAGGCTAGCGCAGGTTAGCGGGCCGTGGCCGCACCCAATAGCCTCCCGGAAGCGTCCACGAACTCCACCTGGCTGGCTGCACCGGGCAACTCGAGGATCAGGTAAGGGCTGGTCAGGGCCTGGGTGAGGATAGTCCCGGGCGCGGGCTGCAGGAGTTCGACCGTGATCCGCCAGTTGCCTGCGCTCGAGGTTGCACCCACAAAGCGCACCCCATATCCGCCGGTGGGTTTTTGGCCTACAAAGAAGGCGGCGATGCTGTACCGACTGAAATTCACTTCGGGTGCTGCCGGACGGGGTAGGATGTTGCCCGTCGCCAGTGCCCAGAGCTGGGCGAAGCTGCTGGCCGAGGTAGCCAGGAAAGCCTGCGGAGCGGAGTCGGTGTAAGCGGAGCTAGCCCCCTGCCGTAGCACCCGCACTTCGGACGAATTCCCTCCCATGATGGCCCCCTCGCTCTCGAGCCCGTACTGCACTTCCACGGCGGTGATGCGGTAGTTCTGCGGGGCTGGCTCCAGCCCCAAAGCCGGTAGCACCGGCTGGGCGAGCTGGTAGAGCACCACCTCTTTCCCTCCTCGTCGGGCCAACACCTCTTGTAGCACCGCTGCGTTTTCTGCTTCGCTAAGCCCTTCCAGGCGCGGGGTATCGGGGGTGAGGAGGTTTTGCCCGTCTTGGGGGGTGAGCCGTGACCAACCCTTGTCGTATACCCAGGCTGAGCGCACGGCCCTCTGCCCGCGGACTACGATGGCTGCTCCTGCCCGGCTGGCCCGGAGGGGGGCGGGCCAGGGCGGGGCTACCTCGCGCAGCACCGGTTGCCCATTGGCGGCTAGGGCGTCGGGCACCGACCGGGCAGCTTGAGGCGCAACGCGCTCTAAGCGCACGTTCTGGCCGCTGAGCTGGATGGTTTGCGGGTTGCCGTAGAAGTAGTCCCAGCGCTCGGTGGCGTCGCTGAAAAGTACTTGGATTTCGCTTACCTGGTAGGCTGGGGGCTTTTGGAGGATACAGCCCGCCAGGCTCAGCAGCATCAATACCTCCAGAATTCGCCTCATGCTCTCATCTTAAAGCCTGGATAGAGTTCCCGGTGAAGCGTGGCTAATAAAGGCTTGATGTCGCCCTAGCGCAAGGCCCGCGGATCGAGGGCGTCGCGCAGCCCATCCCCTAGCAGGTTGAAAGCCAGCACGGTGAGCATGATGAAGAGCCCGGGGAAGATCATCGTCCAGGGGGAGTTGGTGGCATAACCGCCGCGGAAGGCGTCGGAGAGCATGGCTCCCCATTCAGGGGCAGGGGGTTGGGCACCCAGGCCCAAGAACCCTAAAGCCGCCGTCTCTAGCGTAGCCGTGCCGATGGAGAGGGTGGCCTGCACGATGATCGGGGGCAAAGCGCTGGGCAGGAGGTGGCGCAACAGGATTCGGGGGTTGGAGGCCCCCAGGGCGTTCGCGGCTTGGATGTACTCGAACTCCCGCGCGGAGAGCACCACGCTGCGGGTGAGGCGCACGTACACCGGGATCTGGGTGATCGAGACCGCGATCATGGCGTTGGTGAGGCTGGGGCCCACCACCGCCACGATGGCGATGGCTAGGAGCGTGCTGGGGAAGGCCAACAGGATATCGGTGAGCCAACCGATGCCTACCTCGAGCCCTCCGCGGAAGTATCCGGCCAAAAGCCCCAGCGAGGTGCCGATCAGCAAGCTAATGCTCACCGCCAAAAGCCCTACGCGCAAGCTGATGCGGCTGCCGTGGAGGACCCGGGTAAAGACGTCGCGGCCCAGATTGTCGGTGCCGAAGATGTGCTCTGCCGAAGGGGGCTTGAGCCTTTCGAGGTAGTTGCGGTCGGTGGTGGGGTCATAGGGCTTGAGAACCGGGGCCAGCAGGGCCATCAAGATCAACAAAATGGCCAATACCAGTCCGATTCTGCCCGAAGTGGACCTGCTGAACCGGCGAAAGGCAAGACGGGTAGGGGTTTCGGTAGGGGGTTTGGGTTTGACTGCCTCGGCTGCACTGGCCATACTTCCTCACAAAACAAGGCCGAACCCTAAACAAGGCCAGGGGTCCGAACGGAAAGCGGTTTGGCGTTCATTGGTATTGAATCCTCGGGTCGAGCAGGGCGTAGGAGAGGTCCACCAGCAAGTTGACCACCACGAAGACCAAAGCCACAAAGACCACCCCGCCCTGCACCACTGGGTAGTCGCGGTTTAGGATACCCTCGTATAGCCACAGGCCGATCCCAGGCCAGCTAAAGATGGTCTCGGTGAGGATGGCTCCGCCCAGCAGGGTGCCGAACTGTAAGCCGATGATGGTTACGACCGGCAACAGGGCGTTTTTGAGGGCATGGCGGAAGATTACCACGCGCTCGGCTAGCCCCTTGGCGCGCGCGGTACGTACGTAGTCCTGGGAGAGCACCTCGAGCATCGCGCTGCGGGTGATGCGCATCAAAATCGCCAGCGGGATGGTCCCTAGGGTGAGTGCGGGAAGGAGGAGATGGGAAAGCACGTCGCCTAGGGCCTTGCGCTGGAGCAGCGCGTCGAGCAGAAAGAACCCGCTAATGCTCTTGAAGGTGTTGCCCTCTTCGATGGAGATGCGACCGCTGGGGGGCAGCCAGTGGAGGTTGACGGCGAAAAGGTAGATGAGGAGAAGCCCCAACCAGAACACCGGCATCGAGACCCCGATCAGGGAAAAGATGGTGGAGATATTGTCCCATAGGCTGTTCTTGCGCACCGCCGCCAGGATGCCCAGGGGAACCCCCAGAATCACCGCGATCAGCATGGCCGAAAGGGAAAGCTCGAAGGTCGCGGGCCAGCGGCTGGCCAACTGGTCACGGATGGGGAGCAGGTTGAAAATACTCCTGCCCAAATCGCCGCTCAAGAGGTCGCGCAGGAACAGTACGTACTGAGCTGGAAGGGGCCGGTTGAGCCCCAGGCGCTCGCGCAGCGCCTCTACCTGCTCAGGGGAGGCTCGTTCACCCAGCAGAACTACCGCAGGGTCGCCGGGGATGAGGTGCAAAAACAGAAAGACCAAAAGCGAGATCCCTAGGAGTACCGGGATCAGGCCGAGTAAGCGTCGTCCGGTGTAGGCCCACATGCGATACCTTCAGATGATATCCGGCCGGGCGGGGATTGTGAACCCCGCCAAAAGGGGGCTCTGGGCGCTAGGGAAAGCCGTTTTTCTCCTTGTGGAGGTATGGGGATATAATAAAAGCGCAAGCCCAAGGAAAGGAGAAGCCATGAGTTGGATTGTTGCCATCATTGTGGGGGCGATTATCGGATGGCTCGCCAGCAGCGTGATGGGCGAGCGGGAGGGGCTGGTGGGCAAGATCGTCATCGGCATTGTGGGTTCCCTGCTGGCCAAGTGGCTTTTCGCTGACGTGTTGCACATCGGGGGAGCGGCCTCGGCAGGGACGTTCACCATCGCCGGGTTGATTTGGGGGGTGATCGGAGCGATCCTCCTGATCTGGGTGTTGAGGGCTTTGAAACTCGTTCGTTAAACACGGCGTAAAGCCAGGGGCGTACCGCCGGTACGCCCCTGGGTGGGTTAGGGTTAGCGGCTGGCGGAGGAGCTAGCCTTGGTGATGTCCTCGAAGGACTCCGAACCCAAGGGGCTCGGTACCCAGCCGCTAATATTCTTACGCTTGGCCACTAGCGGTTGGCTGTGGACGATGGGGATACGCAGGGCCAGGTTGAAGGTCAGCTCGTCTACCTGCTGGTAGATCTTGGTCCGCTCGGCGGGGTTGGAGGTGGAAGAACCCTTGGCCAGCAGATCGTTGAGCTCTTTGACGTCCAGCGGCTTGCCGGAGGGGTCAAAGAGGTCGCTGATGGGGGAAGCGAAGTGAGGATCGAAGAAGTTCGAGGGGTCACCGTAGTCGCCGGTCCAGCCCAGCATGTAGGCCTGGAAGCCGGGGGCCTTTTTGCGGTCCTCGAGGTAGGTGGCCCAGTCCTTGGTTTGGAGCTTGACCCGGATGCCGATGGCGCTTAGGTCGGCGCTCATGGCCTCGGCGATCTCCTTAGGGGTGGGGAAGTAGGGGCGAGAGACCGGCATGTACCACAGCTCGAGGTCAAAGCCGTTGGGGTATCCCGCCTCGGCCAGCATCTGCTTGGCCCGCTGCGGGTTGTACTCGTAATCGCTGACTTTGCTTGACCAGAAGCTCTTCATCGCGGCCGGGGTGAAGTGCCCGTTGGTGGTCCCTAGGTCGCCCCAGAAGGCCTTGACGATCTCCTTTTTGTTGATCGCCATGGCGATGGCCTGACGCACCCGTACGTCGGAGAGGGGTTTGTAGGCGGGGTTCAGGGCCAGGTAGCCCACGTTGAAAGAGGGGCGGAACACCGCGTCGAGGTTGCGGTCGCCTTGTATGTCCTTGAGGTTGGCCGGGGGGATATCGGTGGTGAAGTCAATCGAACCGGCCTTGAGCTCCGCCAGGCGGGCTGCCGGGTCCTTGATAAAGCGCATCACCACCTGATCTACCTTGGGAGAACCTTTTTTCCAGAAGTTCGCGTTCTTTTCCAGGATCAGCCGGTCCCCGGCCCGCCACTCCTTGAACTTGAACGGGCCGGTGCCCACCGCCCCGCCTGCGGCGGTGCCGTACTTGGCCCCTTGGGCTTTGATGGCCGCTGGGGAGGCGATGCCGAAGTAGCCCGAACCGATGGCGACGGGGAAGTAGGGGATGGGGTTGGCGAAGGTGAAGCGGATGGTGTACTTGTCCACCACGGTAATGTTCTGGAGGAAGGAGCCCTTATCCCCCTTGAACCCGCCGAAGAGTTCACCCCAGATCTCGTAGTTGGCCCCCTGGTTGATGCGGGTAGGGTCTTTGGGGTCCCACCAGCGGTTGACGTTGAAGGCCACCGCGTTGGCGTCGAAGTCGGTGCCGTCGTGGAACTTGACCCCCTGGCGCAGCCGCATAGTCCAGGTCTTGCCGTCCGCCGAGGCAAACCAGCTCGTCGCCAGACCGGCTACCGGCTCGGTAGAGCCCGCCTTGAAGTCCACCAGGGTGTCGTAGATCTGTCGCTGCGCGTAGATCGAGATCCCGTCGGTGATGTTGCCTGGCTCGAGGCTCACCGGTTCGCCGTTGGACCCGAATACCAGGGTTTTCTGGGCGAAGCCAAGCGTGCCAAAAGCGGCGATTGCCAGCATTAGCCATCGCTTTCTCAATTTCATCACTCCTTTCCTTGCACGCCCCAGAGTATACGCTGAGCTTTGCTCTGGCTACAATCCCCTGACCCTTGAGTCAGTGGCCTCCCAGATAGGCTTCTTGAATCTCGGGGCGAGCGGCCAACTCCGCCGCTGGCCCTGAAAAGGTGAGGCGACCGGTCTGCAAAACATAGCCCCGGTGGGCGATCTGCAGGGCAATGCGGGCGTTTTGCTCGACCAGGAGGATGGTCTTGCCCGCCTTGTTGAGGTTTTGGATGGTCTCGAAGATAAAGTCCACCAGCACCGGGGCCAATCCCATGCTGGGCTCATCCATCAGCAGCAGCTGAGGGTCTTGCATGAGGGCTCGGGCGATGGCCAACATCTGTTGCTCGCCCCCGGAGAGGGTGCCCCCCTTCTGGCTGCGGCGTTCGTAGAGGCGGGGGAAGAGCTGAAAAGCGTATTCCTTGCGCTCCTGCACGACTTTCTTATCCTTCTCGAGGAAGGCCCCGATCTCCAGATTTTCCTCCACGGTGAGCCTGGGGAAGATGCGCCGCCCCTCCGGTACGTGGCCGATACCCATAGCCACGATCTTATGCGCGTCCAGGCGCTGGATGGGCTGGCCTTGGTAGATCACCTCGCCGCGCCGGGCTTTGACCATGCCGCTGATGGTGCGCAAGGTGGTGCTCTTACCTGCCCCGTTGGCCCCGATGAGCGTTACGATCTCGCCGGGGTTGACCTCGAGGGAGATCCCCTGCAGGGCGTGGATGTGGCCGTAGTAGGTGTGGACCTCTTTGAGCTGGAGCATGGGGTTCATGCCACACCCCCTGCCGCGCCTTTTCCTAGATAGGCCTCAATCACCCGGGGGTTGCTGCGGATCTCCGCCGGAAGCCCCTCGGCGATTTTGGAACCGTACTCGAGCACCGCGATCCGGTCCGAGATGCTCATCACCATGCTCATGTCGTGTTCGATCAGGACGATGGTCAACCCCAGCTCCTTACGCAGCTTTTGCACGTCTTGTTTGAGCTGGTCGGTTTCTTGCGGGTTCATCCCTGCGGCGGGTTCGTCCAAAAGCAGCAGCTTGGGCTCGAGCGCCAGCGCTCGGGCGATCTCCAAGCGGCGCTGTTCGCCGTAGGGCAGGTTGCGGGAAAGCTCCCCGGCGCGGTGGGCCAGGCCCATGAACTCGAGCAGCTCCATGGCCCGGGCTTTGGCCCGCGCCTCTTCGCGACGGAAGGCGGGGGTGTGCAGGATAGAGGCCAGATAGGAGGTGTGGGTGTGGATGTGGTGGCCCACCAGCACGTTCTCCAGCACGGTCATGGCCCCGAACAGGCGGATGTTCTGGAAGGTGCGGCCTACCCCTTTGGCCGCCACCTTATCGGGGGATAGGCCGGTAATCTCCTCGCCATCCAGGAGAATTTTTCCCGTATCGGGGGCGTAGATGCCGGTGAGTAGGTTGAAAAATGTGGTCTTACCCGCACCGTTGGGGCCGATCACCGAAAAGATCTCGCCGGGTCTGACCTCGAGGCTCACGTCGTTGACCGCCAGCAGCCCGCCAAAGCGCTTGGAAACGCCCTGCACCGAAAGGGAGTAACCGCGTACCGCGGAAGCGGAGGTAAGGGGCACGCTCATGACTTCTCCTTGACTTCCTCGGCCTCGAGCTGGTGCCGCCGCTCGGGGATGAGCCCTTCGGGCCGGAAGATCATCATCAGGATCAGCACGATCCCAAACACCAGCCGCTCGTACTTGGCCGGTTCAAACTGGTTGGGTAGGTTGGCTAGGTTGAAGCCTAGCACGGTCGCCCCGCTCTGGCGCAGGGTGTTGAGGTACTCCGAGAAGCTTTTGAGGAGATCGATGTTGAGGATGGTGAGGGCCGCCGCTCCCAGGATGACTCCAGGGATCGAACCCATCCCCCCTAGCACCACCATCCCCAGGATGGTGATCGAGGCCAGCAAGGTGAAGGACTCCGGGCTCACGAAGGTACGCTGCGCCGCGAAGATCACCCCCATCGCTCCGGAAAAGGCCGCCCCGGTGGCAAAAGCCAAGAGCTTGGTACCCAGCATGGGGATGCCCATGGCTTTAGCCGCCGTTTCGTCCTCGCGGATGGCCACCCAGGCCCGGCCAAAGCGGGAGTTGCCCAAGTTGACGTTCACCGCGACCACGATGCCGATGACCACCAGTACCAATAGGTAGAAGAATAGCTGGTAGTCGGTCTTGGCGTCCAAGTGGACCCCAAAGAAGCTCATCAGGCTGCGAAACCAGTCGATGGGGGGGCGCTCCACCGGAGTGATGCCCTGGGGGCCGTTGGTGAGGTTTACCGGGTGGTCGAGGTTGTTGGCCAGCACCCGCACCACCTCGCCCAGCCCCAGCGTTACGATGGCCAGGTAGTCCCCTCGCAGCCTGAGGGCGGGCAGGCCGATTAGGACCCCGGTGATCGCCGTGGTGATGATGGCAAGGATCATGAAGAGGTAGAAGAAATTCCCGTTTAGGGGAAAGCCTCCGGCGGTGAACTGGTTGGCCTGAGGTGAACCAAAGATGGCCCAAGTGTAGGCCCCGATGGCGAAGAAAGCTGCATAGCCTAGGTCCAGGAGCCCGGCCATCCCCACCACCACATTGAGACCCAGAGCCATCGCGGCGTAGATGCCAATCTGGATGCCCAGCTCGAAGAGGAAGGAGTTGGTGAACCCCGCGATGGGGACAGAGAGGAGCAGGATGGCTGCCCCTAGGAGTCCTTTGATCCATCCGGGGATACCGGGGATGGTGATGAGGGAGACCAGCACCGCTAACAGGCCGATGAAGAGCAAATCCCCCCCGCTCCCGCGGGCCAGGCCCAGGGTAAAGCCCAGGGTGAGGAGGGCCAAAGAGAGGCTTCGCACCGTTACGGAAGCCCGCAGGTAGGCGACGATCCCTACCGCTGCGATGGCGACCAGCCCGCTCAGGAAGTTAGGGGCCAGCAGCAACAGCAGCAGGGAAACCGCTGTCGCCCCCAGCACCAGGCCGTTGGCAAGGTTTTTGTTCATACCTTCTCCTTGACCACTTGGCCCAAGAGCCCTTGGGGCCTGAACAGAAGCAGCAGGATGAGGATCAAGAAAGCGATCACGTCCTTGTATTCGGTGCCGAAGTTACCGTTGGTGAGGGTGGGCATGTAAGTCCCGGCCAGGGTCTCGAGCTGGCCCAATACCAAGCCCCCCACCATCGCTCCGGGAATGTTTCCGATCCCACCCAGCACGGCGGCGGTAAAGGCCTTGATGCCGGGTAAAAACCCTACGTAGGGGGAGATGGTGGTGTATTGTACCGCGAAGAGCACCCCCGCTACCCCGGCTAAAGCCCCGCCAATCAAGAAGGTGCGGGAGATGATCTGGTCGGGATTGATCCCCATGAGGGCGGCGGTGTTCATGTCCTGGGCGACGGCGCGAATGGCGGTTCCCAGCTTGGTGTAGTTCACCAAGTAGCTAAGTCCCAGGAGCATCAGGATCGAGACCACCACCAGGATGATGGATTTGAGCTGGACGAAGACCCCCGGAAGAGCAAAGGATTGCTCGAGGGCGGGCAGGCTGGTCATGCGCAGGAAGAACTCGTTGTGCCAGATGGCTTCGATCAGCCGCACCAGGTCTTGTAGCACGAAAGAAACCCCGATGGCGGTGATCAGCGGCACCAGACGATTGGTGGTGCCCCGTTTGCGCAGGGGGCGGTAGGCCAACCGCTCGACCCATACCGCCACCGCGCCGGAGACAGCGGCGCCCAGCAGCAAAGCGATCAGGAGCAGGAGCAAAGCGTTGGGGATTACCGGGGCTAGATAGCGAAACGCTTCCACGCCGGTTACCGCGCCGATCATAAAGATCTCCGAGTGGGCGAAGTTGATCAGCTCGAGCACCCCATAGACCATGGTGTAGCCCAAGGCGATCATGGCGTACACGAACCCGAGCAACAGCCCCTCGAGGAACACCTGCGGCAAGAGCTGCAACAGAGCATTTAGCAAGCGAGGCCTCCTTTGTCTAGACCGGCAAGTTTCATTCACGGATGATAAACGATTATAGCCTGGTTTGGTGGGCCAGATTGGGAAATATCCCGTCAGCCACTTTTAAGGGGTGGCCCGGAGGCCACCCCTTAAAGCTTTCGCCCTCTCAGCGTAGGGCCGGGGCCGGGACGGCGACCTTCTTGAGCAGCTTGGCGTGGGCGTATACCCCGTCCTCCATGTAGAGCACAAAGTAGTCGGCCACCTTGATGTCGCCCTTGCTGTCGAACTCGATGTCCCCGGTGAGGCCCGAGAGCTTGACCTTGCGGACTTCCTGGGCCACCTGCTTGACATCGGGCTTCTTGCCGCCGTTGGCCTTGATGGCCGCCTCGATGGCGGCGATGATCACGTTGGCTGAGTCGTAGGCGTAGATGCCGAAGCCCTCGATCTTTTTATTGAACTTCTGCTCGAAGACCTTAGCCAAAGCCGCCGCCTTGGGGAACTGGCTTACCGGACCGGCGACGGTGGTGAAGTAGGTGTTCTTGGCCGCTGCGGTCCCGGCCAGGCGCTCGTACTCGGAGGAGTCGAGGCCGTCGCCGCCCATTATGGGGGTGGTGATACCCCGCTCGCGGAGCTGCTTGGCGAAGGGGCCGATCTGGTCGTAGATGCCGCCAAAGTAGATCAGATCGGGCTTGGCGGCCTGGATCTGCACAATTAGCGGGGCAAAGTTGCTCTTCTCCTCGGTGCCCACGAGCTGCAGTACGGTCCCGCCGAGGGCCTTGAAGCGCGCGGCGAAATTCTCCGCCAAGCCCTGGCCGTAGGCAGTCTTGTCGTGGAGCACGAAGGCTTTGGTCACTTTGAGGTCGCGGTAGGCGAACTCGGCGCCGGCCGGGCCTTGTACATCGTCGCGCCCGCAGATCCGGTTGACGTTGGGCAGGTTGCGGTCGGTGACGCGGGGGTTGGTGTTGGCGGGAGAGACCATCACCAGCCCGGTGCGGGCATAGACCTCCGAGGCGGGAATGGCTACGCCGGAGTTGAGGTGGCCTACCACCCCCAGGATATCTTTATCGTTGATGATGCGGTTGGCGTTGGCCACGCCGGTATCGGGGTTGGCTTGGTCATCGTAGGGGGCGAGCTGCAGGTCAAAGCCCATAGCCTTGAACCGAGCCTGGGCCTCTTCTACAGCTACCTGAGCCCCCAGCTTGATCTGCTCGCCCAGGGCCGCTTGTCCGCCCGACAGCGGCGACTGGGTGGCGATCTTGATCACGTTGGACTGGGCCGAAGCCAGCCCTAGGGCCAGTGCGCCAATTGCGACGATAAGGGTTTGCTTCATGCTGATTCCTCCACCAACTTTGAACGCATCGTCACTTCCCTGACCATTATGGTGTATGACGGAAAGAGGTTCTGGGCCAAAGCAGTTACTCGCTGCGCTCGCGTTGCGGGCTCATTCTATACAGGTTGTCTGGCTTCTTGTCAACGGCGTTAAGCGCCTTTGCGCGATCAAAACGTTTCCTTGGCTGACTGGTCAGTTTTTCCGGGTGGAACGCCTCGCGCCTTTGTGGGTAAAAGGCTGTTGCTGGACGGCTTTTCCCCCACCCACCGAGATTGCTGGCCGGGCCCAGGGTACCCCCGCACGGCCAAGACCAGCCTGGGCTTCCCTTTTGGCCTTAGCCCAGGGTAAGCTAACAAAGCACAACCCGCTGGCTGTTGTCAGGGCAGGCATATTTATGCTAAGCGCCTCATATGTTATTGTGTTGCTATTATGCGCACGGACGTGACCATTATCGGTGCCGGGCCAGCGGGACTTTTTGCGGCTTTTTACGTGGGGATGCGCAACCTTAGCGTGCGCCTCATCGACCCCCTTCCCGAACCCGGCGGCCAGCTTTCCGCCCTCTACCCCGAAAAGTACATCTACGATATCGCTGGCTTCCCTAAGGTCTTGGCCAAGGATATCGTGGCTAATTTGACGGCACAGCTCGAGCCCTTCAAGCCAATCTACAGTCTGGGTGAGCGGGCGGAGAAACTTGAGGAAGACAACGGTGACTTCGTGATCCAGACCTCGGCAGGCCACAGCTACCGCACCGGCTCTATCGTGATTGCCGCGGGGGTAGGGGCTTTTGAGCCGCGTAAGATCGGCTGCCCCGGCGAGGCCGATTTCGCGGGGCATGGAGTTTATTATGCGGTCAAAAATCCCGAGGAGTTTCGGGGAAAACGAGTGCTCGTCGTGGGGGGCGGGGACAGTGCGGTGGACTGGACGCTAGGGCTTAAGGACCGGGCCCACGTCACCCTCATCCACCGCCGGGATAGTTTCCGTGCTCATGGGGCTACGGTCAACCAGCTGCGGGCGGCTGCCGAGGCCGGGGAGATTCGCCTTCTCACCCCCTACGAGATCAGGAGCATCGAGGGGGATGGCCGGGTGCAGCGGGCCACCATCTTCCACAACCAAACCAAGGAAGAGACGGCGCTCGAGCTAGATGCGGTGATCATACTGGCCGGGTACCTCTCCAAGCTAGGGCCGCTGGCCAGCTGGGGCCTCGAGCTCGAGGGCAACAAGATCAAGGTCAACTCCAAGATGGAGACCAGCCGCCCTGGCATCTTCGGCTGTGGGGACATCGTTACCTATCCTGGCAAGCTTCCGCTGATCGCCCTGGGCTTCGGGGAGGCGGCGATCGCCGCCAACCACGCCGCGGCGTACGCCAACCCGGCCCTCAAGGTGAACCCCGGGCACTCCTCAGAAAAAGCCGACCACGTCCCAGCCCTGGTAGAAAAAGCGGTCGCCGAGATCTGACCCCTTGGGCGGCCAGGGGGAAGCGTTTTGCTAAGCGCAGGTTCCTCTGCGAGGCGTGCCCGGCCGGACAACGCCGCCAAATTAGGCCCCAGGGGCCACCCCCCCTGGGGCTTTCGTGTCGTGTCTTCTACGCGCCCACGAGCGCGCGGGGGTTCGCCACGTAAGCCGGACGCTCCACCCCGCTCTTAGGCTCGTTGAGGATGGTAATGCGGCCCTCGACCTTCGGTTCCCAGGTGGGCTGGGTACGCAAGTAGTCGAGGAAGCTCTCGGCGTCGGAGAAGCCGGTATCCACCCGGTACCCCTTGGCCGCCTTGAGGCTATCGAACCCGTCGCCGCCGATGGCCATAAAGTTGTTGACCACGGTGCGGTACGTTGCATTCGCATCGAGCGGCACGTACTGCCCACCCTGAAGCACTTCCACCTTGGTGATCCGGCTGCCGGCTGGCTTGGAGAGATCAAAGGTGTAGCGCAGCCCGGCCACCCCGGAGAGGAAGCGTCCAGCCCCTTGCTCCCATTGAGAGACGCCGTTCTCCAGGGCCGCTATAACCTCGCTTCCCTTGAGGTCCATCACCACCAGGGTGTTCCCGAAGGGCAGCACCTCGTAAACCTTGCCCACGGTGATCGGCCCGGCTGGAATGGTCGCCCGCACTCCTCCGCCGTTTTGCAGGGCGATCACCGTTCCTGCGCTACGGGTCTTCCACAGCATGGCGTCGGCGATGAGGTTAGAGAGGTTGCTCTCGCGGCGGCGCACCACGGTGCGGTCACCCTGCAAGTCCACCCGGGCCTGGGCCACTACCTGAGTCTGTAAGGCGGCGATGGGCATCGCGTACACCTTGAGGGCCTCGAGGGCGAAACGCTCCTCGGGGATGTCGGCGGCGATCAGAATCGGGCGACCTTCGTACCGGACCAGCTCGCCGGCTTGGTTCCACTCCACCTTGAGCTGGCCCACCACCTTGGCCCATTCCCACGCCTGCACGATCAGCACGTCCTTACCCTCGGGATTCTTGACCACCGTGGGGTAAGGGCCAGCCGGTTGAAGCTCCTTGAAGTCGGGGAAGCTGCCCAGGAGGGTATGGGAGTGGCCCCCCACGATGACCTGCGCCCCTACGATCTTCTTGGCTAGCTCCTGATCCTGTAGATAACCCAGGTGAGAGAGGATCACGATCTTCTTGACCCCCCGGCTCATCAGCTCCACGATGGCTTTTTGGGCGGCTTGGGCCGGATCGGTGAAGGTCACGGTGGGGCCGGGGTTGGCGATAAAGGCGGTGTCAGGGGTGGTCAGGCCGATGATCCCGATGTTCTCTCCGCCCACCCGCACCACCGCGTAGGGCCGGATCTTACCCGCCAGCCTGGGCTCTTTGGAGACGTCGGTGTTGGCGGAGAGAATGGGGAAGCGAGCCCCGTCCACGAAGGGCTGGAGGCCCTCTGGCCCGTTGTCGAACTCGTGGTTGCCGATAGCCATAGCCCGCACCCCCATGCGGTGCAGAAAGTAGCGATCGGCCAGGCCCCGGTACTGGTTGAAGTAGAGGGTGCCCTGGAACACGTCGCCGGCGTGCAAAAAGAGCACGTTGCGCTCCGAGGCCCGGAAGCGGTCGAACAGCGAGATCACCCGAGGAAAGCCCCCTAGGGGCTGGTTCGCTTTGCCTCCCAGGGTGAGCAGGGTGGGCTCGAGGTGGGCGTGGGTGTCGTTGGTGTGGACGATGGTGAGGGAGAAGCTTCCGCTCGAGCTTCCCTGAGCCCGCACCACACCGGCGGCGGTCAGTCCCGTGATAAAACCCGCTTTGAGCAACTCTCTCCGATGCATGGTTCCTCCTCGCGCCCTATCATATCGGGTCGGCGTTCAGCCGCGGGTCAGGGGGAGGCCCCGCAACATCGCCCCGGGGGATTCGAGTAGACTGGCCCCATGAGACAGCTTCTGCTCGTCCTGAGCCTCTTGGGAACGGCCCAGGCGCAGTTGCTGAGCTTTACCCCGGTGGTTCGGGGTCTCCAGCAACCGCTATGGCTGACCTACGCTCCAGGGGATGGGAGCCGGATGTTCGTCCTCGAACAGGCTGGGCGGGTGCGCTTGGTCCAGGAGGGCCGGTTGCTTCCAGAGCCCTTTCTCGACGTGAGTGACCTCGTCTCTTGCTGTGGCGAGCGGGGGCTTTTAGGGCTGGCTTTTCACCCCGACTACCGGCAAAACGGGTGGTTTTTTATCAACTACACCCGGCGTGCTGACGGGGCCACGGTGATCGCCCGCTACAAGGTTTCCAATAACCCCGACCGAGCCGACCCCAGAAGCGCCCAAATCCTCCTCACCATCGAGCAACCCTACGCCAACCACAACGGCGGCATGGTCGCCTTCGGGCCAGACGGTTACCTATACATCGGCGTGGGCGACGGCGGCGCCGCAGGGGATCCGCAAAACCATGCGCAAAATCTAGGAAGCCTCTTAGGTAAGATCCTTCGGATCGACGTCAGTAAGTCGGAGGGCAACCGCCCATACGGTATCCCTCAGAGCAACCCCTTTCTCAACCGCCCGGGAGCCCGTCCGGAGATCTGGGCCTACGGGTTGAGAAACCCTTGGCGTTTCTCCTTCGACCGCGAGAGCGGTGACCTGTGGATTGGGGACGTAGGCCAAGGTCGTGTCGAAGAGGTGGACTTCCAGCCCGCGGCCAGCAAGGGTGGGGAAAACTACGGTTGGCGGCTGAAGGAGGGCCGCCAGTGTTATACCCCTTCTTCCGGCTGTGCGCGGGAGGGGCTGGTAGACCCAGTGCTCGAGTACGACCATTCCCAAGGCAACTCCATCACCGGCGGCTACCGCTACCGCGGCCGCGCCATGCCCGCCCTGAAGGGAGCCTATATCTACGGGGACTTTGGCAGCGGGCGGATCTGGGCAGGCCGCGAGCAGGCGGGAAAGTGGACGGCCCAGCTCCTTGCCCACACCGAGTACAACATCAGTTCGTTCGGCGAAGACCTCGAGGGAGAGCTATACGTGGTGGACTACCGCGGGGCTATCTACCGGTTGGGCTCGAGGTAAATGCCCCCCGCGGGGGTCTTTTTCCTGTCCTCTATACTGAGGCTGCCATGCCGCAGAGCAAGTCCGACATCTTGAGCATCTTGCGCGGGGAACACGTGCGCTTCCTCCGGTTGCAGTTCACCGACATCCTGGGGCTCAACAAAAACGTGGAAGTCCCTGCCTCACAGTTTGAGAAGGCCCTGGACGGCGAGATCATGTTTGACGGCTCCTCCATCGAGGGCTTTACCCGCATCGAGGAGTCCGACATGCTCCTCAAACCCGACTACGACACGTTCGTGGTCTTCCCCGACGAGCTGGAAGATCCTCGGCGGGGACGGGTAGCCCGGCTGATCTGTGACGTCGCCAAACCCGACGGCACGCCGTTTGAAGGCGATCCTCGGGGGATCCTCAAGCGACAGGTCGCGCGCTTGCAAAAACTGGGTTTTGATAACCTCTATGCCGGGCCGGAGCCGGAGTTTTTTCTCTTTACCCGCACCCCCGAAGGCCTGCCCACCACCGAGACCCACGACGCCGCGGGATACTTCGATCTAGCCCCTATCGACAAGGGGGAGGAAGCCAGGCGGGATATGGTAAACGTGCTGGTGGCGATGGGCTTCGAGATCGAAGCCTCTCACCACGAGGTCGCCCCGGGGCAGCACGAGATCGACTTCAAATACACCGACGCGCTCAAGGCTGCCGACAACATCACCACCTTTAAGTTTGTGGTCAAGCGGGTAGCGCTCAACCACGGACTTCACGCCACCTTCATGCCCAAGCCCATCGCCGGGATCAGCGGCTCGGGAATGCACATGCACCTCTCGCTTTTCAAGGGCAGAGAAAACGCCTTTTTCGACCCTAAAGGGCAATACCAGCTCTCCAAGACCGCCTTGCACTTCATCGGGGGGCTGTTGGAGCATGCCGATGGCATGGTGGCCATCACCAATCCTCTGGTCAACTCCTATAAACGCCTCACCCCTGGCTACGAAGCCCCCACCAACATCGCCTGGTCAGCCTCCAATCGCTCGGCCATGATCCGGGTACCGGCTCGGCGTGGGGTGGGGACCCGGGCCGAGTTGCGCATGCCCGACCCTTCCTGCAACCCGTATTTGGCCCTGGCGGTGATGATCGGTGCCGGTCTGGACGGCATCGAAGGGCGTATAGAGCCACCCCCCCCCATCCAGCGCAACATCTACCAGATGTCGGTGCGCGACCGGCGCAAGCACCGGGTGCGCGAGCTACCTGGGACGCTGAGAGAGGCGCTCGAGGCCTTGCAAAAAGACCGGGTGGTGCGAAATGCCTTGGGGGAACATGCCTACGAGCACTTCCTGCGGGCTAAGCGCATTGAATGGGATTCCTATCGCATCGCTGTGCATCAGTGGGAACTGGATCAATACCTAGCGGAGTATTGAGGTGGTCATGCGTTATACCGCCCTGCGCAACTTGCGCGGATTTCACAGCGGTTCCTCCCAGCGGTAAGGGCTGATGGCTATAACCCTTCCCCCTTCGAGCACCAGCTCGGTGGCGTGAAAGCAGGCCTGCCCTTCGGCTGCCTTGAAGCGCTGAGGCCGGGCGGTGAGGAAACGGGCCAAAAAGCTCTCGACCTCCCCTCCGATGATTGAACGGTAGGTCCCGGTCATGCCCACGTCGGTTTGATAGGCGGTGCCTCGAGGTAAAAATCCGGCGTCCGAGGTAGGGATGTGGGTATGGGTGCCTAACACCGCACTCACCCGACCGTCCAGGTAGAAGCCCAGCGCCATCTTCTCGCTGGTGGCCTCGGCATGCACCTCAACCAGCGAGTAATGGGCGGAAACCTCTTGCAACAACCGGTCCATTCCGCGGAAAGGGTCATCCAGGTCCTCGAGAAACACCCTTCCCATCACCTGTGCCACCAGCAGGCTTTGCCCGGAGTCTTCGAGCAACCAATGCCCCTTGCCCGGGGTTCCTGGCGGGTAGTTGATGGCCCGGATGATCGGCTCGGTCTCGATCAGTTCAAACACGTCCTTGTGATCCCAGGCGTGGTTTCCCAGGGTGAGGAGGTCCACCCCGGCCTCCCGCAAGCGCTTGTAGGCGGCCCTCGATAGCCCTTTGCCCCCCGCGCTGTTTTCGGCGTTGGCGATGACGAAGTCGTAGCGGTTACGGATATCGGGAAGGTGTAGGGCGACCGCCCGCAGGCCGGGCTCGGCAAAGACGTCCCCAATGAACAAGACGCGCATGGAGATAGCTTACCGCTACCGCATTTAGCTGCGGGCCTCAGGGTAGATCGCCCGGAGCTCCTCCCTCAAAGCTTCCAGTCCGTCCACCGGCAAGCGGCAAGCACCCCTGCGGCACACATAAGCCCTCCCAACTGCACGCTCCCTCAACACCGGTAGCTCGCCCGGCTGGCCGATGGCCAGGGTGGTGAGGGGAAGGAACAGAGCTTGCGCTTCTCGGGCCAGGCTCGAGGGCATGGGCAGGGCTAACTCCGTTCCCTCGGTATCGAGAAGGTGCGCCAGCAGCAGGCCGGGAAGGGCTGAGGGGCTTCGGGCCAAGTCCTGGGTGTAAAAGCCGATGGCCCCGCGGGCCACCTCGGCCCAGTCCTCGAGCTCGTAAAGGGCTGCGAGGCGGATCAGAAGCTCCGCCGCGGCGGAGTTCCCCCCCGGATAAGGCCCGTCGAAGGCGTCCTTGGCCTTCAAGGGGAGCCCCTTGCTCGCGGGGGAGTCGAAGAAACCTCCCTGAGGGTCGCGGAAGTGGGTCAGGATGCCCTCGGCGAGCGTTCGGGCGGCCTCGAGCCACTCCATCTCCCCGGTCGCCTGGTAGAGTTCCAGCAGCCCCAGCCCGTAGCCCGCCTGATCGGAGAGGTAGGCCTCGGGGCGCAGCTTCCCTGCCCGCCAAGAGTGCCGCAGCAGCCCGTCCTTTAGCATGCTCCTCAGCACGAAGCGGGCGTTGGCTCGAGCGGCTTCGAGGTAGACCTCCTTTTGCAGTATGCGGCCTGCCTCGGCGAAGGCACGTAAAGCGAGCCCGTTCCAGTCGGCCAGGATCTTGTCGTCGGTAAGGGGGGGGACGCGCCTTTTGCGACGCTCGTAGAGGCGGGTTCGCACGCTTTCTACCCACTCCGAATAGGCGCGAGGGCTCAGGCCCAAGGCCTCACGTAGAGCTTCGTCGGGGAAGCGGCGCTCGAGCACGTTCACCCCATCCCAGTTCCCCGCCTCCGACACCCCGAATAGCCGGGTGGCCGCCTCGGCGTCATGGCCTAGCACCTCGCGGAACTCGGCCTCGCTCCAAACGTAGAACTTTCCCTCCACCCCTTCCGAGTCCGCGTCCTGGGCCGAATAAAATCCGCCCTCCGGATGCCGCATCTCGTGCAGCAAGTAACCTAAAGTCTCCTCGGCTACCTGGCGGTAACGCTCCTTGCCGAAGAGCTTGTAGCCTCCCAGGTAGATCCGGGCTAGCTGGGCGTTGTCGTAGAGCATCTTTTCGAAGTGGGGTACCCGCCAGATGCCGTCCACGGTGTAGCGGTGAAACCCCCCGCCGACTTGGTCGTAGATGCCTCCTTGGGCCATCTTGTCGAGGGTGAGCTCGAGCATGCTCCCGCTCAGCGGGTTGCCTTGCCAGGCCAAGGCCAAAAGGTAAATCAGCACAGGGCTCTGGGGAAACTTGGGTGCGCCCCCAAAGCCGCCATGGATGGGGTCGTGAACCCGGGCGAGCTCCCCTAGGGCTTGGGCGTGGAGGTTTTGGGGCAGCAGTCCACCCTTGGGAACGAGCAGCCGTTGCAGGTGCTGGGTGAGCTCCTCTGCCGAGCTCTGTACCTCGCGTCGGCGGTTGCGCCAGGTGGCGGCTACGGTAGAGAGCACCCGGGCAAAACTGGGCAGGCCAGCCCGGTCCTCGGGCGGAAAGTAGGTGCCGCCGTAAAAGGGCTTGAGGTCAGGGGTGAGGAAGAGGTTCATGGGCCAGCCCCCTGAGCCGGTGAGGGCTTGCAGGGCCATCATGTAGACGTGGTCCACGTCGGGGAGTTCTTCGCGGTCTACCTTGATGGGTACGAAGGCTTCGTTGAGCAGCTGAGCAATGCGCGGATCCTCGAAGCTCTCTCGCTCCATCACGTGGCACCAGTGGCAGGTGGCGTAGCCGACGGAGAGAAAGATGGGTTTGTCCTCGGCCTTCGCCTTAGCAAAGGCCTCCTCGCCCCAAGGGAACCAGTCCACCGGGTTGTGGGCGTGCTGCAGAAGGTAGGGGCTGGTCTCGAGAGCTAAGCGGTTGGCCATTCATCTACCCTACCGACTTTGCCGTGGAGCAATGGTGGTTTAGGTAGGGGGTCGGCCATAAAAAACGCAAACCCCCGGGGGCGGGGCTTGCGGCCCGAGGTTTGGGGGTTATGCGGTCTTGGGACGCTGCAGGAAGCGTACCAGGAAGTAGATGGCCGCTACGATGATAAGCGCGGGGACCGCAAGCTTGAGGAGCGCCCAGATGATGCCTGAAACAGCCAGCAGCACGCTGCCCAAAAAGCGGAAGACCCAGCCGCCCACCCACAGCACCACCAAAGCGGCGACTGCGATCAACAGCCCGAGCACAATCCACTCGAGGATATCCTGAAGCGAGCGTTCGTTGTTCATAATCTCAGGATACCACGCTAACTGCGGGCCACCGGTTTGGCCGATACAATAGGGTGTGTCCTGGATTTAGGCAACTAGGCTGCAGTAGGGAAAGCGCCGTGTCGGACGGCGTGGAAAGGTGTGACGGGGCTGTGGGAGAAGAACCGCGAGCGGACCAGGGCCTTAGCGCTCGCTCCGGATTCGCTCCAGTGGGCCCCGGTGATCTTGAGTCTTTGGCCGA